>JBEKXG010000252.1:0-6927 GCA_049512295.1 Syntrophobacteraceae bacterium | reverse complement strand
GCGTTCTCATCGATGCCTCTCCCGCGGCGGCCTTTATTTCCCACTGCTATACCCATCCGGTTGACCCCGACGAATTGAGTGCCGCCTATGATCGAATGATGACCGAACCGTACCCGAAGGACCTGCAAACGAAGCTCCAGAAGATCACAGGCGAAGATATCGGCAGACTCCAGGAAGAACTCGACTGGCTTTACGCAACGAAATGCGATCGATGCGGGGGCGATGCAACCACGGAATACGTGGTCTATTCCGAGCGCTTCCAGTGCCCAAAGTGCCTGAAGATTGAAGCCTTGTTTGATTGTCCCGAGGTAAAGGTTCCATACCTCGTTGGCGGAAAGAGCACCCAGAAGACTGAGCTCAAGAAGAGGCGGGTTTGCCCACTTTGTCTTGCAAAGAATAAAGATGATCCTCACAGGGACTTTGTTATTTCCACGCGCAGCAGAAAATTCGGTTCAGTGCCGGTCCTTGTGAGCTACAAGTGTCTTGACGGCTGCAAGCCCGCACGGGACCAGAGAAGGCACGACGAGCAGGGCGGCACGCGCAAGCGGAAGTACTTCGACGAATACGATCTGGGAAAGATTCAAGCCATTGCGGCGGCTGAAATTCCGCACTGGTATCCCAAGCGGAAGATGATGGACGTAGAGGATGACACCAAGCCGTGGGGGGTGAAGTGGCGGGCAGGGACAAGTAACTTCAGGACGGTTGCGGAGCTTTACACAAGACGGAATTTGTGGGCATTGGGGGCCTGGATGGCCTCACTGGAAGCGATTCGTCGTACCAGTGAATCTATTGAAACGCTGCAACTTGCTTTTACTGGTGTGTGTATGGGGTTGAGCAGGATGAACTGCTACCGTCCGAACGTCTCATTCCCGCTCAACATTATGAAGGGAACCTACTACACCCCTCAGATTTCTTGTGACCCCGCCATCTTGCCTCACGTAATCAACAAAATAAAAATGGTTCGCGCTTCGCATGCGGCACTGTCAGAGAGACTAAGTTACGGCGACCGTAAGGTGTCCATGGGCAACGCATCGGACCAAGTTTACTCCGAAATGACATGGCTTGACTACATCTTCACTGATCCGGCATACATCGATAAGGTCCAGTACGGCGAACTCAATTTCGTTTGGGAGTCCTGGCTCGGCTTCGATGGATCGTGGCTTAAGGATGAGATCATTGTCAATCCTTGCCGAGGGAAGACTATCGAAGACTGGGACGGTAATATGCGGACTGCGCTCAGCAATTGTTTCCAGGCTCTGAAGCCTGGCCGTTGGTTGTCCCTATGCTATCATGATACCGATCCAGGAACTTGGACCCGCATCCAGGAAATGCTTTTCGATATAGGGTTTGAGATTCATTCGGTTACGGTGCTTGACCCAAAGCAGAAGAGTAGCAACCAACTCACAGGTGAAAAAGTCGTAAGATCCGACTTGGTTCTCAACTGTCGCAAGCCCCGCCCTGGAGAAGCGACAGGAAACGGAAACGGCGGTGAGATCGGCCATATATCCCGCAGGGTCCGCGAGATCCTCATCCAAACGCTTTCAGCCACTGGAGGTCTATCTCGTGACAAGCTCTGGGATGTTGTTCTAAAACGGTTGCTCACCCGAGGCCAGATGGCCGAACATCGGTTCGATGACCTTTTGGCCCAAATGGCGTTCCGTTCGGAGTCGGGGCGATGGTTTCTCAAGGAAGAGTTCGAAAGTCTCTCCCACAGTGACATCAAGAATGAAGAGACAGCGGGCGACGCGCTGGTCCGGTTTGCCCGATTGCGGTGCACCGGTGTCCCGGCAAAGGTCGCTGCGCAGATGGCCCTTTCCACTCCTCACCTCGCATCCGGCGACATGAACGAAGATGAGACCGAACTCTACATTAAGCGTTCCTTCATTCACGACCCGGAGGCCGAAAAGAAATTCAAGCTCGGAGCCCGCATGAAGGGCGTCGAATTCTATGACTGCCTCTTCTTTTACCTCACGCACTTCCTCAAGGGGCGGCCTGCAGGCAAGATTCCAAGGCGAAATCTCGCCGATTTTCTCGAAGAATACCTGGTTCGCTTCAAGGATGGCGACAAGTGGCTCTACCGAGTGCCTGACGATGCCGAGGCGGAAAGTCTCAAGAAAGCCAGGCAGACCGGTCTGGGCCGCCGCATCAGGCAGTTTGTTTCTTTCCTTAAGGGTGAGGGAGATTTTCCAACGGAAAAGATGCCGGATGCCAGGACGCTGGTCGCGTGGATGAAGCACTGTGCCGCATTCGGCCTCGTCTACGAGGGCGTTCTCCTCTTTGACAAAGGGGGACTCGCCGGTCAACTCGCTCAGCTTTCTGAGGATGACCGCTTCGACGCGCAGGACTACTATGCGCGGTGTCGGCGGAAGGCAGGCAAAGCAAAGAATGAGGATGACGCAGATATGGATGATATGGATGTTGATGAGGCCGGGGAAGGGGGTGAGGAATGAGCCAGTTGCAACTTTCAGCCTTTGCCAATCGCAAGCCGCTCGCAGCTATCCTGACAGTCCCTGAAAAGGTGGAGAGCGTCTACTCCCTCACCCAGCACGTCTGGTACGGGTCGAGCGAGATCGAGCGCCTCGAATCAAAGAAGGAAAATCGAGTTCGTTTGGAAACCCTGGATGAGTTCTTCATCGATCCGGTTCGGAGTTACCTTAGCCGCATTCTTGAAAAGATCGCATTGGGTGAAGGACAGGGGTTCTGGGTTCAAGCCGAGTTCGGCGTGGGTAAATCCCACCTTCTGGCAGTAACCGCAGTGCTTGCCGTCGGGGGGGCCGCCGCTTGGGACCGTGCAGCCCTACGTGAAAACCAAGAAAAGAAAGCAGGACCCGGCGCTCGCATCGACAATCTCTGGAGGAAAAAGGTCGAGGCGAAACGGATCTTTCCCGTTGTCTTCAGCCTCGAAGGCTGTGGCGGAGGGCGCGAGAAGAAACTCGAGGATTTCATCCTGGACGAAGCTCAGAACACCTTCGCGTTGCGGGAAGGAAAGCCCCTTGCGGTATATCCCGAAGAGCATCTGGCCCGGTTATTTCTCAAGGAACACCAGAAGGTATTCCGCGACGATCTCAGAACATTTCTGGCCGACAAACGGCTCATGCGGGGGTTGGGTCGATTCGAGTATGACGAGCTTATGGCGGCCTTAAGAGAGCCGGCGTCACTGCGTGATGCCGGGCGGGTCCTGATGGCATTCTACCGGCATCGGAACCTCATGCCTCAGATCCCCACAGAGCGCGGCGAGCGCATGGGAAGGGCTGTGCGTGATATCCTCGATGCAGGCTACGAAGGTATCTTTATTGCCATAGATGAGATGTCGGAATATCTTCGGAGGTCGCATTTCACCTCAGATGATGAAGACTGCCTGCTGGCGATCTCAAGCAGTCTGGCCAAAGCTCAGGGACTTCCCGTCTGGGTCCTGGTGGCGGCCCAATCCGCCCATACGAACCCCTTGAAGATCATCGGTCCCGACCGTTTGCGAGAGGAACTGCTGGAGCACAAGGCTGAGCGGTTCCGGGATATCGTCATTCAGCGCACGCGGACTCTGGTTGACCCAAAGCACGTTGACGTTTACTACAATGGTTACCGGAGCCTCCTTCCTTGGGTCAAGGCTGCCGTAAAAGAGGATTTCGAGTCATCATTTCCTTTCCCACCCGATGCTCTGTCCGTGATCCGCGATATATCCAAGAAGCTCACGGGCACGCGTTCCACCATAAGTTTCTTGCATAGAGCACTCAAGAATGCAGTCGAAAACAGTTCGAGCGATCTCGTTCCTCTTTGGCGGATTTTTGATGATCTGATGTCCTACAACGAAACACCTTCCACTTCGTCGACCGGGGCTATCAGCATCAAAAGCAAGTTTCGCGCGGAAGTCGCTGCCCTGGAGGCGGCGCAGGCGACGCTCAAGAGAATCACAGACGGTCAACTGGCGAGGCCACAGAACCGGACGCGCGCCGAAAGAGTCCTTAACACCCTGTTCCTTCACAAATTGGCCGGTGTTGCCGGGCTCACCAGGGAGCAGATCCTGGATGCGGTGTGCGATCTCAAACCGGGTGAAGATGAACTGGAGGCCCAGCTCGGCCATTATGAAACGATCCTTGAGGAAATGCGCAGTAAATTACGCAACCAGATCCACTTCCGCCAGGGACGCTATGAGTTCGTCCCCAAGGAAACGGGCCGGTACGACGATCTCGTCTACCAGGCCACAGAGCGTCTCAAATCCGATCCGCAGCTCCTATGGCAAAAAATCGACCGCCTCATGTCCTATTCAGACAAGGAGACACCCTCACCTTTCGCAAGGGTCGTTGCGGAGGAAGATGGAAGGCTGGTTCAGATCAAGGTGGATGATTGGCACGGGCAGGAGCGCAGCGGCCGGGTGACGGCTGCAGACCTGGGAAGGCCAGACGTTCTTCCTGCCGAAGTTGACACTCATGGCAACGAGGATGACTTCGTGGTCATGATCGCTCGAAGGCCCATGTCGGATAAAGCTGTTGAACAGTTCCTCAAGAAAGACAAGCCTGCCGATCCGCGCGTGGTTGCCTGGGCTCCTGCGGAGCTTAATGACGAGGAGAAGGCAACCCTGGCCGGCGTACTGGCGCATCTGGTCGTCTCCGAGCAGTACAAGAATTCTAGTATCGAGAAAGAAGGCCGCCGCGAGTTCAAAAACGAGTCTTTCCGTGCATATGCCGTGATGCAGGGGCTCTACGCTCGAGGGGTTGCCAAGACGAGTCGGACGTCGCTTTCCATATCCCTGGTGGGAGGCCCGGAGGGAGCCATAGCAGGAATGGCAACGGAGGCCATGGACTCGTGCTACAGGTCGAGAAGCATCGATTTCGGGAACCGGAAATTTGACACCCAGGGGGCGGTCAAACTGATCAATGGACTCATCAAACGGGGCCGGGCGGTGGGCGAAGGGGACCAACTCTGGAGCGCCGTGGAGAACTTTGCAGAACCACTTGGCGTGGTGCAGCACGGGGCCATAGAGAGGCTCGACCCGAGTGGATCGACATTTTACCGGGAGATAAGGGCGAAGGTTGAGGCTCAAGGGGGAGCGGGGATTGATGTCCGGACGGTGAACAATTGGTTTACAGGCTATGATCCAAATGATGGGAACGAATCTCCCGGCCTGACCCGCCGGATGGTGGACGTGTATCTGCTTTGCCTGGCGCAGCAGGGATTGATCCGTATCAGGCGCAAGAAAGGGGACTGGGTCGACCGATCGACTATTGCCGGTATCGATTTTAAGCCCGAGATCCTAAGAAACCTTGAGCGCGTGGAACTGCCTAGAGCACTGGAGCACTGGCAGATCTTCCATTCCTATCTGGAGGTAATTACAGGGGCTGCCGAGGGGAGTCTTGGCCCACGGTACGATAAGGCTTCGGCAGATGAGGCATTGAAGTCACTTTGGGAGGCAAACTGGCTCGACCATGCAGATGTTGGGCGAATTGATAGTGAGATCAGGGGACTTTTCACGACTCTTGGCTTTGCTGAGAGTAATCCCTTTGACGACCTTCTACTCTATTGGATGGCTTTTGCAGATGAAGCCCGTCCCAAAATCTTCAACGAACAGGATGTCTTTGACAGCCTTTGTCGGGCAGTTCTCTCAGCGACAGGTACGAAGGAAGCGGAACTGCTCACTCCAGAGCACGTGACCGGTTTCACAGAAAATCACCGTCGCTTTCGGGATCTCAAGGACTCCTCGCGCAAAACAGGACTTCTGCTTGTTCGAGCCGCCAAACTCGCACGGGCTACCCTCCCGGCAGATCGGGAGCTCAAAGAGATACAGAAAGCCCAGAAAGAACTCCTGAAGGAGCTTAAGAACGCCAAAGACCTCGTCCTCAGCCCCGACACGGTAAACACTCGGCTGGAACCGCGCCTTTCCGACCTTGAGAGATTCTATATTCCGGCTTACCTGGACGAATTGATGAAGCTCGAAGCCCTCCAGAACGACCTCGCCGAGGGGATCGAACTGGTCGCTTGCAGTAATGAAATGAAGGCGCTCAAAGAGTTTGCAGCAGAAGTCGAAGAAGCCAAGGACATTGTCGAGGAATGGCAGGCCAGGTTTGACGGCACCCCTCCTCGCTTGAGAAGACAACCGGAAGACCGTGACGAGGCAGAAAATGAGGTCAAGAACGAAGGCCGGGTCAAAGACATCCTAAATGAAGAACTGACATTTCGCCGGTTGGCTGCAGAATGCCAAAAACGCCAGGAGTGGATAGATCGGCTCCGTAATGCTGCCCGGGAGGCGATGGGGGGTTTTGCCTCATTCCTCAGGTCACCTGGTGTATTTGGCCGTTTGCAGGCTGCAAAGGAACCCACCGAGGGCCTTGTTGAGGTCCTGAATGCTGAAAATGAATTGGAGATGACCGAGATACTGGTCACCATGCCCAAGGAACAGCGTGGCGCCCTGGCAAAGCAACTGAAGGCGATTCTGGGGAATAAGACAGCCAAAGCGGTGAGCCTTCAGTCTTTCAGGCCATCCACTGATCTCCTCTGGGAGCGCAACGAGATCGAAACTGTGGCCAGAGAGTTTCGCGATTACCTGGAAAAGCAATGGGATGACCGCTGCTACATAAAGATTGAAAAGTGAACAAGGATCATCTGGTGGGGAATGATACCGGTGACGTAGTGGTATTGTGGAACGAGTAACAGGGGGAGAGCGCTTTCGGCGACAAGGATATTGTGTTTTTGATCTGCTCGTGATGGCTCTGCCTGCATAATTGCCTCTGCTGCAGCTCTGCTGGTCGGTCACGATACAGAAACTCGCTCTGTGGAAGAGCCGGCTCGAAGCCCTTTACAGGTGTTTCAGACCTTACGGACTATGCTGATGATTATTGTTAAGGGGAATCTGTCTTTTTCGACAACCGGGTGAAACTGTCATCAGCTTCTGAAATTGCTCCCCCTGCTGCTTGACGAGTCCCTCGAAATGGCCGG
>JBEKXG010000251.1:0-6937 GCA_049512295.1 Syntrophobacteraceae bacterium | reverse complement strand
AAAATAATGGTTAAGCCCGGGGATGAAGTCCGCAAAGGCCAGGTAATTGCCGAGGAATTCATCAGGACGACCGTGGGACGGGTGATCCTGTCAGAGATTCTGCCGGAGGGTGTTGATTTTTCAGCCGTTAACACGGTTATGAACAAGAAGGCCCTGGCCCAGTTGATCGACACGTGCTACCGGACCGCTGGAGTAAAAGCAACGGTCATTCTGGCCGACAGGCTCAAAGATACCGGCTACCATTTTGCCACCCGCTCGGGGATCTCCATTTCGATCAATGACATGACCATTCCGCAGCGCAAGACGGAAATCCTGCAAATTGCCTTTGACCAGGTACAGGAAATCGAGCGTCAGTACAACGAGGGGTTGATAACCGAGGGTGAAAAATACAACAAGGCCGTCGATATCTGGGCCAAGGCGACTGAAGACGTTGCGGCCGAAATGATGAAAGAGATCGGCGCAACGGAGATCGCCGGACCCAATGGCGTTAAAACGCGCGTCGAATCCTTCAATCCGATTTACATGATGGCGGACTCAGGGGCGCGCGGCAGCAAGGACCAGATGCGCCAGCTCGCCGGCATGCGCGGACTTATGGCCAAGCCTTCGGGCGAAATCATTGAGACCCCGATCACGGCCAACTTCCGTGAAGGCCTTACGGTTCTGCAGTACTTCATCTCGACGCACGGCGCCCGAAAAGGTCTTGCCGACACCGCCCTCAAGACGGCCAACTCCGGTTACCTCACGCGCCGCCTGGTTGACGTGTCGCAGGACGTAATCATAGCGGAAACCGATTGCGCGACAATGGACGGAATCGAAGTGGAAGCGCTGCTGGAAGCCGGTGAAATAATTCAGAGGCTGGGCGACCGCATCCTGGGCCGTACAGCCCAGGAGGACATAGTCGACCCGGTTACCGGCGAAGTTATCGTCCCGATGGGGGCCGAGATCAATGAAAAGAAGGTTGTCGAAATCGAGGACGCAGGCATCGAAAAGGTGAATATTCGTTCGGCGCTCACCTGCCGCTCTCCCAGAGGCGTTTGCGCCATGTGCTACGGCCGCGACCTCGCTCAGGGTAAACTGGCTGAAATCGGCGAGGCGATCGGCATCATTGCCGCTCAGTCCATCGGTGAGCCGGGAACTCAGCTTACCATGCGCACGTTCCATATCGGCGGCACGGCGAGCAAGAGCATCGAACGAACGTCGATCAGCAACCGCTACGCGGGCACGGTCAAGTTCATAAATCTCAATATAGTTCGCAACCGCGACGGCGATCTGGTCGCCATGAACCGCAACGGTGAAATAAGCATCATCGCCGAAACCGGCCGCGAGCGCGAGCGATACGTCATCGTCTACGGGGCCAAGCTCAAGGTGGCTGAGGGCCAGCAGGTCGAGCCCGACTCGCTGCTTGCCGAATGGGACCCGTTTACTACCCCGATTCTGACCGAAGTCCCGGGGGCCATCAAGTTCGGCGATATTATTGAAGGCCAGACCATGCAGGAAAAGCTGGACCCGGTTACCGGCAAGTCCAGCAAGGTGGTTGTCGAATTCCGGGAAGCCGACGTGCGGCCCAGAATCTCGATCAAGGACGAAAAAGGCAGGACGGCCAAAGTAGGTGAAGGCGGCGCGGGGCGCTACTTCATGCCGGTCGGCGCCATTTTGATGGTGATCGAAGGCGATCAGGTTTTCCCCGGAGACGTTCTGGCAAGAATTCCGCGCGAGACCACCAAAACCAAGGACATCACAGGCGGTCTGCCCCGGGTTGCCGAACTCTTCGAAGTGCGTAAGCCCAAAGAAAACGCCGTGATTACCGAAATCGACGGTGTGGTGAGCTTCGGAAAAGACACCAAGGGCAAACGCAAAGTTGTTATTACGCCCCAGGTGGGAGATCCGCGTGAGTACCTGATCCCGAAGGGCAAGCACATCAGTGTGCACGAGGGCGACTATGTGCGCGCGGGCGAGGCCCTCATGGACGGCTCGCCCAATCCTCACGACATTCTGACCGTCCTTGGTGAAAAAGAAGTCGCCAAGTACCTGGTCGATGAGGTCCAGCAGGTCTATCGGCTCCAGGGCGTCAAGATCAATGACAAGCATATCGAGGTCATTGTGAGGCAGATGCTCAAGCGGGTCCGGATCACCGACCCCGGGGACTCGGAATTCCTTCTCGGCGAGCACGTGGAAAAGCCGATCTTCGAGGAGGTAAACGAGCAGCTTGTCGCGCAGGAACAGCGCCCGGCGGCTGCAGAACCTCTTTTGCTCGGCATAACGAAGGCGTCTTTGAGCACCCAGAGCTTTATCTCGGCGGCTTCTTTCCAGGAGACGACCAAGGTGCTCACCGACGCGGCCACCGCCGGCAAGGTCGACCACCTGCTCGGGCTCAAGGAGAACGTCATCATGGGCCGGCTGATTCCCGCCGGTTCGGGACTGAGGCAGTATCGGGACGTAAGGAAGTGAAACGGGCATCGGATTTCGGGCGCCGGATATCGGAAAGACCCTGGAGCCACAAAATCCGACATCTGACGCCCGATATCCGATTTCCATCTTGACATTGAAGCCGGATTCCTTTAAAAAGAAAGGCTTTCCCAGCTCGGAAACCCGCGATCCTTTACCTGAGCTGAGGTTTCTCTAATTTATTTTCGGAGTTTAAAACAGGAATGCCCACTATCAATCAGTTGGTCAGAAAAGGAAGGGAAGAAGTCCGGAAAAAATCCAGCACTCCCGCCCTTCAAAGCTGTCCCCAGAAGCGCGGAGTTTGTGTGCGTGTATATACGACTACGCCAAAGAAGCCTAATTCGGCCCTGCGCAAAATCGCCCGTGTCCGCTTGACAAACGGTATAGAAGTTACTTCCTATATCCCCGGGATCGGGCACAATCTGCAGGAGCACTCGGTTGTGCTCATTCGCGGCGGCCGTGTCAAGGACCTTCCCGGTGTGCGCTACCATATCATCCGCGGCACTCTTGATGCCCTGGGGGTTGCCGACCGCAAGCAGGGCCGTTCCAAGTACGGCACCAAAAGGCCAAAGTAACCAGAATCCGAAAAGTTCTGGGGCCATGGCTCTTGATATTTCGCCATGGCCTCTCTTTTGCCTTAAAACACAGGATAATCGAAGGAAAAGGGATGCCCAGGAGAAGAGAGGTTCCAAAACGCTACGTTCTGCCGGACCCCAAGTTCAACAGCAGGCTGGCGGCAAAGTTCGTCAACAACGTCATGCGCCGCGGGAAGAAGAGCACTGCCGAGCAGATTTTCTATCAGGCCCTCACCCTGATAGAGCAGCGCTCCAAGCAGGACCCGCTCGACGTGTTCCATAAAGCTCTCGAAAATGTAAGACCCGTTGTGGAGGTCAAATCCAGGCGCGTTGGTGGAGCAACCTACCAGGTTCCCGTCGAAGTGCGTTCGGAGCGGCGCGACGCTCTGGCCATGAGGTGGATAATAAATTACGCCAAGTCGCGTTCAGAGAAAACCATGACCCAGAAGCTCGCGGGCGAGCTGATGGATGCAGCGCAGAACCGGGGCGGTTCGGTGAAAAAGCGCGAAGATACCCACAGGATGGCCGACGCCAACAAGGCGTTCGCGCACTACAGGTGGTAGTTTTTGATTTTACGAACGGCAGAAGAATTTAAGAGATATAAGGCATGGTCTGAAAGCCTGGCGAGGAGGATCCCCTAATGGCTAAGAAGAAATTCGAGCGGACAAAGCCACATGTGAACGTCGGGACGATTGGTCACATCGACCACGGTAAGACAACCCTTACCGCTGCGATTACCAAGCAACTCGCAAAGAAGGGCAAAGCCCAGTTCGTACCGTTTGACCAGATCGACAAAGCGCCCGAAGAGCGCGAGCGCGGCATCACCATAGCAACCGCCCACGTCGAATATGAGACCGACAAGCGCCACTATGCGCATGTGGACTGTCCGGGCCATGCAGACTACATAAAGAACATGATCACGGGCGCCGCCCAGATGGACGGGGCGGTCCTTGTGGTCGCCGCAGACGACGGCCCGATGCCTCAGACCCGCGAGCACATTCTTCTTGCCCGCCAGGTCGGTGTTCCCTACATTGTTGTTTTCCTCAACAAGGTAGACATGGTGGACGATCCCGAGCTGATCGAACTCGTCGAGCTCGAGCTTCGCGAGCTTCTGACCAAGTACAAATTTCCCGGAGACGATATACCGATCGTCAAAGGTTCGGCGTTGAAGGCGCTCGAGACCGATGATGTGAATAGCGAAGCGGCAAAGTGCATCTTCGAGCTGATGGACGCAATCGACGCATACGTTCCGGACCCTGTGCGCGACATCGACAAGCCTTTCCTGATGCCGATCGAAGACGTTTTCTCCATCTCGGGCCGCGGTACGGTGGTGACGGGACGTGTCGAGCGTGGCGTGGTGAAAATCAGCGACGAGGTTGAAATCGTCGGATTCCGTCCTACTTTTAAAACAGTTTGCACGGGCGTTGAAATGTTCCGCAAGACCCTGGATTCGGGCCAGGCGGGCGACAATGTGGGCGTGCTTCTGCGCGGGACCAAACGGGACGAAGTGGAGCGCGGCCAGGTTGTAGCAAAGCCCGGTTCGATTACGCCCCACACCAAGTTCAAGGCGGAAGTCTACGTACTGAAAAAAGAGGAAGGCGGGCGGCATACTCCTTTTTTTCCCGGCTACAGGCCGCAGTTCTATTTCAGAACTACAGACGTTACCGGGGTCATGACCCTGCCCGAAGGGGTCGAAATGGTTATGCCCGGAGACAATATCAGCTGCGAGGTCCAGCTTATAACTCCGGTCGCACTCGAGAAGGAATTACGATTCGCTATTCGTGAAGGAGGCCGCACCGTAGGCGCGGGGGTCCTCACCGAGATAGTCAACTAGTTTTATTTCGAAACGGGGCAACCGGAGCCTGGCTCCGGTTGTCTATTTGATAGGAAAGCACATGGTGACGAATCAAAGAATTCGTATCCGGCTGAAGGCTTACGATCACAAGCTGCTCGATCAATCCACCAACGAGATCGTAATGACGGCTAAAAAGACCGGAGCGCGGGTGGCCGGACCCATACCTCTTCCAACAAAGATTAACCGGTACACCGTTTTGCGTTCTCCTCACGTGGACAAAAAGTCGCGCGAGCAGTTCGAGATACGTGTCCACAAGCGTCTGATCGACATTCTGGACCCGACCCAGCAAACGGTCGATTCCCTTATGAAACTGGACCTTTCCGCCGGGGTCGATGTCGAAATCAAGCTCTAGGATTTCAGGCGCCTGTCTCAGCGAAAGAGAGTAATAGAACATGATTACGGCAATTATTGGACGCAAACTCGACATGACCCAGGTTTTCGCGGACGACGGCACCGTCTATCCGGTGACTCTCGTCCAGGCCGGTCCCTGCACGATAACCCAGGTAAAGACCCCTGAAAACGACGGCTACAGCGCCCTTCAGATAGGGTTTGGCACAAAGAAGCCAAAGAGCGTAAACCGTCCGTTGAAGGGCCATCTGGACAAGGTGGGAAAAGGATATTTTGAGGTCCTGCGGGAGATCCCGGCTGAAAATCCCTCGGAACACAACCCTGGCGATCAGGTGCTTGCCGAGATATTCGAAATTGGCGATCACGTCGATATAATCGGAAAGAGCAAGGGCAAGGGGTTTGCCGGCACCATCAAGCGCTGGAGATTCCAACGCGGACCCAGCGGCCACGGCTCCAAGAACGTCCGTGAGCCTGGTTCGACCGGTATGGCCACCTACCCCGGCCGCGTTATCAAGGGCAAGAAAATGCCTGGACAGAAAGGCAACAAGCGCACGACCGTTTTGAACCTCAAGGTCGTGGACGTCCGTGCCGAAGACAACCTCCTCTTGATCCACGGCGCCGTTCCGGGCGGAAAGAACGGGATCGTAATCATCCGCAAGACAAACCGGGTGTAATAGAGGCGCCGGCGGAGGCGAAACTGATTTTTGAGGATTATCATGCCAACAGTGGACGTATTTAACCTGAACCGCGAAGTGACGGGCCGGCTCGAACTGAGCGAGGCCATATTCGGCGTGCCTGTGAAATCTCATGTGCTCCACGAGGTCGTGGTCTATCAACTGGCCAAACGCCGGGCCGGGACCGCGAAGACCAAGGGCCGCAGCGAAATCCGCGGCGGGGGCAAAAAGCCCTGGAGGCAAAAAGGAACCGGGCGCGCGCGCGCGGGGACCATCCGTTCTCCCATCATGCGCGGCGGCGGGATCATTCACGGCCCCCAGCCCAGAGACTACGAAATGCGTGTGCCCAAAAAGGTAAGGCGTCTTGCTCTCAAAATGGCCCTCAGCCAGAAGGTGCTCGATGAGGGGTTCAAGGTGATCGACCAGTTCAAGCTCGAAAGGATCAAGACCAAAGACTTCGTGGAACTGCTGGATCGGTTCGAACTTGGCAAGACCCTCGTCGTGTTGCCCGAGTCCGATGAAATCATAGAAAAATCCGCTCGCAATATTCCCAACGTTAAAGTCCTGCGCTCGGAAGGGATCAACGTCTATGATCTGCTCGACTATCACACGGTGATCCTCAGCAGGGAGTGCGTCAGCAGGATCGAGGAGGCGCTGGCATGAACGCCAAGGCATACCGGATATTGAAACGCCCCCTGGTGACCGAGAAGAGCACTGTCGAAAAGGACCAGAGAAACAAGCTTTTCTTCGAAGTGGACCGCAGGGCAAATAAGATCGAAATCAAGGACGCGGTGGAAAAAATCTTCAAGGTCAACGTGCTCGATGTGGCCACAATGGGCATGAAGGGGAAATTGAAAAGGGTTGGCCGTCATTTTACGAAGTCGCCTGACTGGAAAAAGGCTGTCGTAACCATCAAAGCCGGGCAGCGGGTCGAGTTTTTTGAAGGCGTCTAGCCAGGAGAGGAAAAGGCAAAATGGGAATCAGGAAAATGAAGCCGACATCGCCAGGCCGTCGGTTTCAGACATATGCCACCTTCGAGG
>JBEKXG010000250.1:0-6950 GCA_049512295.1 Syntrophobacteraceae bacterium | reverse complement strand
CCGGTCGGGATTTTTACGTCATAGCGTCTTTCCTGAACCTCCACTTGGCCCTGTGGATTCATCACGTGGTTCTGGAGGACGATAGGCTTGGTCCCGCCGTGAAAGGCTTCCTCAAGGGAGATTCGAATCGTAGTTTCGTGGTCGGCGCCGGCCTGGCGCCAAACCGCTCCATGCCCGAAGCCTCCCGGCGCCGTACCGCCGTGGGCCTCTCTGAAACCCCTGCCGCCAAACAGTGATTCGAAGAAATCGCTGAACCCGCCGGCCCCACCCCACTGGTGCTCCGCCTGGTGGGCACCGCCCCTGCCGAAATCATACTGGGTCTCCCATCCGGGAGGGGGCCTGAAATCCTGTCCCGATCTCCAGTTCGGCCCCAACTGGTCGTACAGTTTCCTTTTCTCGGGGTCCTTCAGGACTTCATATGCCTCATTGATTTCCTTGAATTTGTCCTCTGCGCTTGAAGCCTTGTTTACGTCCGGATGGTATTTGCGCGCAAGTTTCCGGTATGCCCGCTGCACTTCGGTCTTGCTGGCCGCCCTTTTAACGCCGAGTATCTCGTAATAGTCCCTGAATTTAACATCCATAAGGTACTTTCATATCCCTTCCGTGCCTGCTTTCCCTGCCATCCCCACCGGGCGGCATTATTGAATCGATCCGGTTGAAATTGCAAACTCAATCAAGCGCAGCAGGCCGTCCGGTTTGTCAATGCTCGGTAAACTCGGCGTCGATTACATCCTCGCCGCCACCCGGACGCGTTCCGTGTGCGCCCCTGTGATCAGCCTGCCGTCCATCTCCGGCCTCAGGGCCATCTGCACGCCCGCCCGCGCCCGCCCCGGCCTGCTGATAGGCAGCGGATGCGATCATCTGGGAGGCCTGCTGGAGATCGCTTGCAAGCTGCTGGAAGCGCTCTTTGGCCGTGCTCTCATCCTGAACGGCCTTTCGGGTCTCCTCGATCAGAGCTTCAGACCGTGCTTTTTCATTTATCGGGACCTTGTCGCCCAGTTCGCGCAGGGTGCGCTCAAGCTGGTAGGCCAGGGTGTCCGCGTTGTTGCGCGCCTCGATCGTTTCGCGCCGGCGCTTGTCCTCAGTTGAGTGAACCTGAGCGTCGGCGACCATTTTCTCCACGTCCTGTTTCGAGAGGTTGGTGGACTCGGAAATCGTGATGGCCTGCTCTTTTCCGGTTTCCTGATCACGCGCGGTAACGCTGAGGATTCCGTTTGCGTCGATATCGAAGATGACCTTGATCTGTGGGGCTCCACGAGACCCGGGGTGAATTCCCTCGAGACGGAATCTTCCGAGCGTGCGGTTGTCCCCGGCCATCTCCCGTTCTCCCTGGAGCACCACGACATCGACTGCGGTCTGGTTGTCTTCCGCTGTCGAGAAGTTTTCTTCCCGCCTCGTCGGTATTGTCGTGTTTCTTTCGATCAGCCTGGTCATGACCCCACCCAACGTTTCGACTCCGAGCGAAAGCGGGATGACGTCGAGAAGGACCACGTCTTCAACCTCGCCCTTGAGCACCGCTGCCTGTATTGCGGCGCCGACGCCAACCACTTCGTCGGGGTTGACGCTCATGTTAGGCTCTTTTCCCCCCGTAAGCTTCCTGACCAGTTCCTGCACTGCTGGAATGCGTGTCGATCCGCCGACCAGGATCACCTCATCGAGGTCCTTTGGACTGAGGCGAGCGTCTGACAGGGCCTGCTGCACAGGTCCCATGCAGCGCTGCACCAACTCGTGGGTCAAATCCTCGAATTTTGATCGCGTAAGCTTCAGGACCAGGTGCTTCGGTCCGGTTGCGTCAGCGGTAATAAAAGGAAGATTGACTTGAGTCTCAGAGGTGCTCGAAAGCTCGATCTTTGCCTTTTCCGCCGCTTCATAGAGCCGCTGAAGCGCCTGGCGGTCGTTTCGCAAATCCATCCCGTGGTCTTTACGGAACTCGTCCGCAATATAGTCAACGACCCGCTTGTCGAAATCGTCGCCGCCAAGGTGCGTATCGCCCGATGTGGAGCGGACTTCAGCCACTCCGTCTCCTACGTCGAGGATGGATACATCGAAGGTGCCCCCACCCAGGTCGAAAACCATTATGGTCTCGTTCTTCTTCTTTTCGAGCCCGTATGCGAGCGCCGCGGCGGTCGGTTCGTTTATGACCCGCAGTACCTTCAGTCCCGCGATCTCACCGGCGTTTTTGGTCGCCTGGCGCTGGGCGTCGTTGAAATAGGCGGGGCAGGTTATGACCGCTTCCTTTATTTTTTCTCCAAGATACTTGGAAGCGTCGTCCACCAGTTTCCGCAGCACCTGGGCGGAGACTTCTTCAGGCGAGACGAGTTTTCCACGAATTTCGAAGCGGACCGCGTCATTTGGCCCCCTCACGACTTTGTAGGACACTATTTTGGACTCTTCGTCGACCTCGCCCCACTTACGGCCTACGAACCGCTTTGCGGAGTATATGGTAGCTGTGGGATTGAGTATCGCCTGACGCCTGGCAATTTGTCCGACAAGCCTCTGGCCGTCTTCAGTGTAGGCCACCACCGACGGGGTCAGCCGCGATCCCTCGGAATTGGTAATAACTGTGGATTTGCCTTCCTCCCAGATTGCCACCACTGAGTTGGTAGTGCCAAGATCGATACCTACTGCTTTAGCCATTGCTATTACTCCCTATGTAAGGAAAAATGCACGATTATGTTGAACCGGGCGGCGGGGCCGCAGCCGGGATTTCGACGCTGCGCGGGGCGGGTGCTGGCCCCCTTGCGATTGGAGCACTTGAGCCGAATCCGCCCGATTGCGCCGCGAACACGGTAGCTAAGATAAGCATGGAGGGAGGTGGCAACAAGATTTCTGTCAGCAATTAAATTAGTCGAGTGCTAAATTTTTAAAGGATCGAGTTTTTCCATATTTTTCACATTTCCATATTTTTCTTGACTTAGCTCATATTCCTGTTATAGGGGCTTTGGGCGGCTTTTGCACAGGTGAAGCGGCTCTCAAATCAAAGATAGCCCCCATTTTTCAGCACAAATTTTGAATACGCGTCTTGATCATCGCATAGGCTTCGGGTTTCGTTCATTTCGGGCTTCATAACCAACGGTCACCATAAAAACGAAAGGGAGAGCGAAAGGGGCATTTTGCATAAGGTGCTGCTCAACAGTGGTGGTATTTGTCCGTGACGCAACACACCCCGTGAGACGGAGGCAGGGAAAATGGACCAAACACTGGTTTTGGAAGATCGCGTGGGAAAGTCGATCATATTGACGCTCAATCGGCCCGAGGTCATGAATTCCTTTAATTTTGCCCTGCTCCGCGAATTTGGAGACAAGGTTGAAAGGCTTCAGTGGGACCCGGAAGTGCGGGTAATAATCATAACGGGAGCAGGTGAAAAGGCATTCTGTGCAGGGGCCGACCTCAAGGAGAGGGCCTCGCTCGGGGAGGATCAGGTAAGGCAATTTATTTTCACGATTCGGAACCTGTTCAGTTTCATCGAATCCATGAGAAAGCCCGTGATAGGGGCGGTGAACGGCGTCGCACTGGGGGGCGGAACCGAGCTTGCTCTTGCCTGCGACATTCGCATCGCTTCGGAGAACGCAACAATGGGCCTTACGGAGACTCGGCTGGCGATAATACCTGGAGCGGGCGGGACACAACGGCTGCCTCGGATTATCGGACGCGGCAAGGCTAAGGAACTGATCTTCACCGGCAGGCGCGTGAATGCGAGAGAGGCCCTTGAGATCGGTCTGGTAAACAAAGTCGCTCAACCCGGAGCATTGATCGAAACGTGCCTGGAAATGGCCTCGATGATTTGTGAAGCCGGCCCGGTGGCTATAACGCAGGCCAAATACGCGATCAATCAGGGTTTGGAGGTGGACATCCATACTGGGTTGGCCATAGAATCAAATGCCTATTGGGTAACAATCCCGACAGAGGATCGCCTGGAGGGGCTGGCAGCTTTTCGGGAAAAGAGGGCGCCAGTTTATAAGGGCAAGTAATTTCATATGAAAGATATCTCAAAGGACGCCCTGATAAACACGGTTCTGACCGCCAGCGAGTTCCGCATTGTCAAAAATATCTGCGATGCTGTTCTCGTTACATCGAAGGACGGGACCATTGTTTATGTGAACGACGCCTACGCCAGGATGCTGGGCGTTCCCGCCGAGGTAATCGTTTACCGCAAGCTCTGCAATGTGCAACCAAATTCGCTCGCCCTGCGGGCCATGGCCAACGGCACGGAGTTCTACAACGTTCTGGAGCTGATAGATCCTCTCAAGGCCAGTGCGCTTTGCTCGGTGCTGCTCATGCCTTCGCCCGATAATTTTGCATGTTCGGTCACCATCATGAATGTGATGGATCAGAATCTCACTCGCCAGGATTTCCTGGCGAAACAGCGATATGTCGAGTCGTATCTGGATGCCCGAATTGCACAGGGAGCCGCTCTCCCCACTCCCTTCCGCAAACTGGTGGGCATGAGCAACAACTTCAGGACCGCTCTGTACATGGCTTCCAAGGCGAGCAAGGCGGACTTTCCGGTGCTGGTCATGGGCGAAAGCGGCGTTGGAAAGGAATTGTTGGTTCGGGCCATTCACGAGTCCAGCCACAGGTCCAACCGTGAATTTGTGAGCATCAACTGCGCGGCCATTCCGAGCACGCTGATCGAATCGGAACTTTTCGGCTATGAATCCGGCAGTTTCACCGGGGGCAGGCGGGAAGGAAAGAAGGGCCTGTTTGATCAGGCCGACAAGGGGACCATATTTTTTGATGAGGTGGGCGACTTCGAGTTGAGCACCCAGGCCAAGATACTTAGGGTGCTTGAAGAGAAGGAGGTTAGAAGGGTTGGGGGACAGAAGTGTATACCTATTGATACACGGGTTTTGAGCGCCACCAACAGGGAACTCGAGAGAATGATGGTGGACGGAAAGTTCAGGGTGGACCTCTACTATCGTCTCAATACGATGACCATTCATGTGCCTCCGCTGCGTGAGCGCGGGCGCGATATCGAGTTGCTCACGGAGCACTTTTTGTCAGTGCTTGGTGAGCAATCTCGAAAAGTGGCCAGGTGCAGCCAGGCCACAATGGATGTTTTCTATGCTCATGGGTGGCCGGGCAACGCCAGGGAACTTCGGAGCGTGGTCCACTATGCCCTCAATATGACCGATACCGATGTGATAAATCCCAGCGACCTGCCTCCGTATCTGCTCATTTCGGATGCAAAGGCTTCGCTGAATCACCGGATCTGCCCGAGAGGCCACGAGTCCGACGGATCCGCGCACGGCTTCATCTACAGGGACGTGATAGACGCTTTCGAAAAGGATTTGATCGAAGTCATCCTCAAGCGATACCGAAACCGGACCAAGGCTATGCAGGCACTTGGTCTGAGCCGGAGGTCCTTTTACCTCAAGCTGAAAAAGCATGGTCTTTCATGAACACCGGTACCCTCGGAGGAATTTGTATAAAAAATGTAAAATCAGGGTGAGTGTTACCTAAAGTATACACCCAATCCGTTCTTATTCGGCCCCCGGCCGCCGCTTACCGGATATATAAAACCTCCTTATTTGTCATCTACCGACTCCCCCTATAGACACTCAAGGGGTGTAAACCTCCCTGGAACACTTCTTGCCGATAGGTTAGTGCAAACCCCCATGCACTTAACCACATGCTTGAGAAAAGACAGTCATATGGAAACAGATGTCGATCTGGTCGAGATCGGTCCAAGAGAGGGGCTACAGTTCCATAAGACGTACATCGAGGCCGAAAAGAAGATCACATTGGTAAACATGCTGTTCGATTGCGGCTTTCGCAAAGTGGAAGTTGCCTCCTTCGTACATCCCAAGGCCGTCCCCCAAATGAGGGATGCGGTTCACGTTCTGTCGGAGGTCAGGCGCAGTATGGGCCGTGAGGGACAGGAGAGGGTCTGCCAGGTCCTGGTTCCCAACGAAACCGGATGCCGCAGCGCAATCGCCTGCAAGGCGGATGAAATCGGGGTGTGGGTCTTTCTGACCGACCGGCTGAGCTATTCCACCCTTAACCGCAGCGTCCCCGAGACGCTCAAACGAATAAGCACGATTTGCGAAATTGCCAAAGCAAATGGGGTCAAAGTCAGTGCGTACGTCGGTGCGGCTTTCGGCTATCCGGGAGAGGCAGGGCGCCACTTCGAGAACTTGTGCGCCATGGTGGCAAAGCTGGTCCAACTGGGTTGTTATCTCGTGTGCCTCAACGACGAGCTTGCGATGGCAAACCCGGTCACCGTGCGGCAACACCTGAGCATGTGCATGGGTGAGGTGGAATCATCGAAGCTGGCGGTGCATTTCTATGAAAACCGGGGGGTGGCGTTGGCGAATGTCATGGCCTCATACGAGTCCGGCATACGAGTTTTCAAGTCGGGCCTGGGAGGGGCCGGCGTTCACAAGTACTTGGGACCGGTCATCGAGAGGAAGTCCCCGGGCGGGATGGAGACGCACGGGTTGGCCACCGAGGACCTGGTCTACGCCTTCGAGGAAATGGGCATACGCACCGGAATCGATATCGACCGTTTGATTGAGTGCGGCCGTTTGCTCGAAAGGCTTCTGGGACTCAGACTCTACAGCCGGATTCGGTCGAGCGGCCTTTCCGGCGAGACATTGAGCGAAGCAAAAACTAACTTGGCCCATTATAGGCATCAGGGTCCTGTGGCCAGTTTGGACTCTACAGGGCTTAGGATCTGAACAGAGCCGACTTCATCGGTCCAATTCCCGGGCAAACTCTACAGGATGGATCCGGAAAGTTTAGCATAGAATCAGTGCAGGATTGATACTCAAAGTTCAAGCTGAATTGTAAGGACCTTCTATCTCTTTCTCACTCTCTTTTTCTAATCGACATTCTACATCGGCTTTCTTCTTACTTGTATACTGAATATTTCGCGAAGCGTGGAACTCAAGATTGTTCTGTCCGCATGCAATCCCGCCAAAGGCGGTATTAAGCATCTTAAGCGCCTA
>JBEKXG010000249.1:0-6955 GCA_049512295.1 Syntrophobacteraceae bacterium | reverse complement strand
GGGGCTCATCCCGTCCCGGAACAATAAGCTGCAGCCAGGGAATTCTTCCTGTTGCAGGAGCGGAAGCATCCCCCGCTGTTCCATCCTCCGGAGCTCGGAACCCCAGATAGCCGCAGCCGGTAGCCCTTAGCGCCGAAGCCAAAGCTTTCCTGACCCCGTCCGGGGCCTCGTCGAATCCCGTAAAAATGTATGGCTGTTTGAGGGTGAACGAGCCGCCTATCGGCGTCGCCGTGGAGCAATGCTCGCGATAAGGGTCGATGACGAGCCTGGTCAAAGCCGCCGGCAAAAACACGAGATCGTCCAACTGGGCCGGTCTTTCCGGCGGAAAGGGATTGTCGCGAGGTTTCAATCGTGCTTTCAGAATCTCCCCGAGCATCAAGACGTCGCCCGGCGCCGTGCGGGCCATTGCGTGGATGTGCTCGCGAGTGCGTCTTGAGTAGTCCGACGTGCCGGTTTCCGTATCGCAACGCAGACATCTTGCCGCCTGCCGTTTAGCCGTGTCCCAGTCATAAGTCGTTTCGCACTCCGCGGCAAGAGATTGCACTCCATCGGAAATCTGTTCCTCGCGGGCGAGTTTCTCCCAGCGCGGGTCCTGGATCATGGGAACCCTGCGGGTGCTCCAGGAAACGCGATAAGGCTCCGGATTCTGTTGCCCCTCAAGGAACGCATTGACATAATAAGCGGCTCGATGGCCGTGATGAATGGCATAGACTATGGCCGAGGCCCCGAAAGCCCCGTCGCCGGCGGCAAACACCTTGGGATCGCTGGTCCGCATGGTCTCGAAGTCCGCCTTGACCCGCCCCCGCTCCAAAATGCCAAGCCGCTCCAGTTCCGAGTTTTGTGCGGACAGGCCAATTGCAAGCAGGACGGTTTTTGCCTCCACAGTGCGGGTGGTCTTCGGGTCGTAGGCGGGATTGAAGCGCCCGCTCTCATCGAAAACAGATGTGCAGCGCATGAATGCAATTCCGGTTACGCTGCCGCCTTCATGAAGGATGTTCTTTGGCCCCCAGGAAGGATGGATCACCACCCCCTCCGCCAGAGCCTCCTTCACCTCATAATCCCACGCCGGCATCTGCTCGCGGCTCTCGAGGCAGAACAGCTCGACCCCGCCGGCTCCTGCCCGCAGAGCGGTTCTTGCGACGTCGATTGCGACGTTTCCTCCCCCGACCACCACAACATTGCCTTCAAGCGAGACCGGTTTCCCGCCGTTGATGTCCTTAAGAAAGCTGATGCCGCAAAGACCTTTCAACCCCGGGTCCTCGCCCGGCACTCCGAGGCGCCTGTCCTGCCATAAGCCGATTGCCAGCAATACGGCATCGTGTTTTGCCTTAAGTTCATCAAGGCTCACCTGTTCACCGAGTGCGCAATTGAGATGCAACTCGATGCCGGGGCAGTGTTTGAGTATCCGGTCGATATCGCGCTCTATGAGCGGGCGGGGGAGCCTGTAGACAGGGATGCCATGGGTCATCATGCCGCCGAGGCTGTTCGACTTCTCGTAGATGTGAACTTCATAACCCGCTTCAGCCAGGTCTTGAGCGGCAGTGAGCCCCGCAGGGCCGCCTCCCGCGATGCCGATAGTCTTGCTGCGGCTTACCCGAACCGGTGGTAGATGTGTGTTGTCTTCCATCCGATCTGTGACGAATCTCTTCAAGTTGCGGATGCTCACGGCCCCGTCGCTCTCGCCGCGCCTGCACTGCGATTCACAGGGCATGGCGCACACGCGGCCGCAGACGGCGCCGAACGGATTATTTGCGCCGATCACATTGAAGGCTTCCTCGAACCGGCCCTGTGCGACAAGCCCTACATAGGATGGAATGTCCGTTCCAACTGGACACCCTCGCTGGCAGGGCGATGGAGTGTAATCGCAATCGTGGTACTCGTCGTGATGTTCCTGAGATACAAAATTCTCAGCGTTTGGGTTTGACATGGCCGAACTGCTCCTCTTCGGTTATCCCCGGTAACTTGGGTCGTAGGGCAGCCGCGTAAGCGCCGCCGCTTCCGGTGTCAGTGCCACAAGGTCTTTGCGGGACAATTGCCGAACATCCGCATAACCGTGCTCGCATACGATGGCCGCCAGTTGCCACCGGACCGCTTCCAGAAAGCGGTGGATCTGGAGGGCTCGTTTTTCGATGTCGAATCGCTTTGTGTGTTCCGGGTCCTGCGTGGCGGCCCCTATCACGCAACTGCCGACGCTGCATTGCATGCAGGTAATGCAGCCGGCGGCTATGAGCATGGTGCTCCCGAAGGCCACCGCAGTCGCCCCGAGCGCTATCGCCTTTGCCGCATCGACCCCGTCCTTTATTCCTCCCATGAGTACGATTGGCATTCTACCGGCGCACTCTATCTCTTCCAGGCCGTCCAGGGCTTCCTGGAGACCGGCGATCGTGGGAATGCCGACATATTCCGCCACCTCGCTACCGGCTGCGCCGGTGCCCCCCTGCATGCCGTCCAGTTCGACGAAGTCGATGCCGTCTTTGAGGGCGATCTTGATGTCGTCGCGTATGCGCCCGGCGCCCAGCTTTATGCTGACGGGGATCCGCCAGCCGGTTGCCTCCCTGAATTCCTCTACTTTCATAATGAGATCGTCACCTCCCAAAATATCGGGATGGCGCGAGGGGGACCGCAAATCCATGCCTGCGGGAATGCCGCGCACGGCGGCGATTTCCTTCGTCAGCTTTTCCGCCATCAACTGCCCGCCGAGCCCCGGCTTGGCGCCCTGCGAGATGTAGATTTCCACGCAATCGGCCCGCTTCATGTCATGGACGTTCCAGCCCAGGCGCCCCGCAAGGCACTGGGCGATCATCTGCCGCGCTTCCGCCCGCTCGGCGGACAGCATGCCGCCTTCGCCGCTGTTTTCCGAAATCCCCGAAAGACGGGAGGCGATGCCGAGCGCGATTTTCATCTGCGGGCTTAGCGCTCCGAAGCTCATCGGGGCGATCATTACGGGCATGCTCAGGTCCAGCGGCCGGCCGCCGTGATTGTCTCCGATGAAGGTGCGCAAATTGATCTTCGAAATCGCCTCGGGATCTATTGCCGCGCCGGTCATGTCCTTTTTGAATGCGATATCCGAGAAGTGGGGCAGGTGTCGCGAAGTGCCGTAGCCCCGGATCCTGTAGCGTCCGATCTGCGCCTTTACACGTATGTCCTCCTGGACTTTGGCGTTCCAGTAGTCCTGCCGGGCCCCGGAAGAGAAGCTGTAGAAGGGGAGTTTGCGCAGGCGGGGTTCCGCAGTGCCGTAGCGCAGCGTCTTGCCCGAGCAAACGATTTTCTTGAATGTGCCCCGGAATGGCAGGTCATAGCGGTCCAGGAACGTCATCACGCTTTCGATTTCCGTGGAAGAAGGATCGACAAGCACGGCGTCATTGCCCGGGGAATCCACGTTGCCTCCAACGTAAATCTCCCCGCCCATCATGTCCTCGCCCACGCGCTCGCCTGAATTGCCGAGTATGATGACGCGCCCGCCGTACATCATATAGCCGGCCATGAAGCTGGCATTCCCTGCACAGCACAGGGTCCCCTTCTTCATTACCTGCCCGGCCCGGGACCCGATGTTCCCCTTTACGACGATCTCGCCGCCGCGCATTCCCACCCCGGCAATGGCGCTTGCATTTCCCCCTACCACGATGGAGCCGCGCAGCAGGTTGTCGCCCACCCCCCAACTGACGTTCTTGTCCACTTGAAAGTGAGGGCCGTCGCAAAGCCCGCCGCAGTAGTATCCGGCTGAACCCCGGACCCTGACCAGTATTGGGCTGATCAAACCGACGCCAATGTAATGTTTTGCATCCGGATTGATGATCTCGGCGTTCTGGTGCGTGGCTCCGAAACCTCTCAGAGTCTCGTTTAGTTTTCGAACCGGCGTTTGTGCCAAGTCAATCGTTACCATCTCGCTTCCCTTCCCTGCTGGCTTTCTCTTTTGTGAGTCTCCATCCGGAAACACCGGATAAGACACTGGCAGTTTCCGGATGGAAACTGGTGAATGCCGTCCATGCCGAACTCATGCCGTGCTCTGTCTCGACCACAGACCGCAGGTCAGGGGCGCCGGTTCGGTCGTGTCGAGAGCGCGGCCGGGAAATAACCTGTTCAACGCGACTTCTTCGGAAGCCAGGGCGATCATGTCATCGTCTTCGTATTTCACCATGGGTTTAGCCGCGAGCTTGTCTTTTGCGTAGCCGATGGAATCTTTTGTCGCAACGAGGTAGGAAAACGTACCATCCAGGTCGTCGAGCGAACTGCGCAGCGCATCCTCCAGTAGCACTCCCCGGCTCATCTTGTGGGCCAGGTAGACAGCGATCAATTCCGTATCGTTTTCGGTGCGAAACTCCATACCTCGACGTTCTAATCGCCGCCGCATAATCCAGTAGTTGGTGATCTGGCCGTTATGCACCGTGGCGACATCGGCAAAGCCGGTCGCCCAAAACGGGTGAGCCGTTTCAGGATGCACGCCGGTTTCCGTGGCCAGGCGCGTATGCCCTATGCCGTGGCTGCCGTCGAATCGGGCGATGCCGTAGAGCTTTTGGAGCCCGTAAGGTTGACCGACATCCTTGATGATATCGAGGCTCGATCCTACGGAAACCAGTTGGCCTACCCGTTCCACGGCGTAAGAGAATTGCTGGACGTGACCTGAGTACTTGACGACCACCCCGTAGGTGCAGCCAATGGCTTCATCCTCGACAATCTCCGCTCCGTGCCGCGCCAGCCCCTCCCGGATCCGCGCGATATCCTCGCTCTGCCCTCCGCCACGGTTGACAAAGAACCGCAGCCGCAGCCGTCCTTCCTGCGGTTCTTTGTAGATGGCCCAACCCGCTGAGTCCGGACCACGGTGCCGGCATGCATCCATCATCTCGGTTAGCGCCTCACCGGTGGTCATCCCCAGGTTGGGGCGTTTGCCATTCTTAAACAGGATCCCGGCTATACTGCACATTGAGGTCTCCTCTAATCTTCAGAAATGTGTCTCCACCCCTGTACGGGCTGCTTTTCGCATTGAAAGCCGCAAACGGTTGAAAGCATATTATGCCAGCCGCTCTTGAGTCAACCTGTTATGCAAATAATGTTCCTATGAGGAAAATTAAGAAAAGCTTCCGCTGTGGAGCAGCCCTTGAGGGGCCGGGATGAGATTTTTTTAAAAGGCGACAGTTTACGGCGTGCAAGGGGGTGGTAGAGAACAAGTACCCATTAGAAAAGAGGACCGGTGGTCTATTATTCGAGTGTTCGGGGATAAACAAAGATGGAGAGGAATTTCGCAGGCAATTCGATGAGATTTTCCGGTCCGTGAAAGGCTTGGGCATCGAAAAAAAGCGAGTCTCCGGGGCTCAATTGGTAAACTTGGCCCCCATGGCGATATCCGACTTTGCCCTGAAGCATATAAATGAATTCCATGCCGGCATGGTGAAACGTCGGGAACGCTTGGGATTCTTCAGTCAGAGTAATAAAATAAGGCTCAATGGCGGTGCTCTTCCCGACGGTGTGGCCGAGAAGCTCATATTGATGCCCGGCCCTGGAACCGCGGCGCTCGATCTTCAGCCCTTCTCCCGCTCGAACGAAAGTGGCGTCTCTTTGCTCCTCGAACTGCCGGAAGAAAGCCGTAACAGGGACCTGAAGAGCGTTTGAAAGGGCCTGGAGCGTCGCAAGGGAAGGCGAGGCAATGCCGCGTTCAATCTTCGACAGCATGCCGGCTGACAACCCTGTAAGCCTTGAGAGTTCCATAACGGTCATGTCGAGTTTCTTTCGAAAAGCCCGCACTTCACGGCCAATGGCCGACTCGAGGCTGCTCTGGCCTGCGCCCGAGTTGGTGAGAAGTTCCAGATGATTTTCCCGGGAGAGTTGCGAAGGGTCTTCAGTATAAGATTTCAACATCTGAGCAGGCTTAAAATTCCTTTTAAAAGGCTTTGCCGGTATTGAAAATTTCAGGATAACGCTCCGCGCCGCGCAAGAACACCCGCGGGACCTGACCCAAAGACCGAGAAGACGACCGTTACTTGGCTCAATAACATACGAGCGCAGCGCGAGTCAACTTTAGACATTGCCGTTGCGGCGTGAATTCAAGAGCAAACCAATTGGTTCATTTTTGTGCCGCAATTTGATCGTTTCTAAATAACCAGGGTAGTTTCCTCTTTCTCTGATCCGGTTCATAATTGTGAAAAAAGAAGGGTAATTAAACAAAAATGTTCCACTCATGATCCTTTTTGCTCGAAGATGAAGCATTTTCCCGCGCTTTTTCGCCGGGCGCGCAGCCCTTTCCCATTCCTTCCGCCCGCACACTTACAAAGATCGAACTGACAGACCCACTATACTCTCGCTGCGTCCAGCTTTGCCCCGGCATCTTCGGCGTCCGGTCGTTTCCGGTAGACCGCAGGCATACTTCTTGAATTTACTCCATGGCAAAATAATTGACTGTCAGTCAAAACAATTTATGCACTATGAGAAATTTGTGCGCGGGATGGAGGACATCCTGACGGGCCCATCCACATTCCTGAGTTTCTCGATGGTGAAATGGCAGCTCAGTCCGTCACTAAAAAGAGTCAAGTAGCTCAACCAGGCATCTCAACCCGGACCAAACGTCGAAATCTCAGACACGAGTTCACTCGAGAAAGGAGAAAGGGAAGTGGAACCGAAAGCCACTCAGGCAAGCGTCAAGAAAAAGATGAAGGAGGATGGAATCGAGTTCATCCTGGCCCAGTTCGTTGACATCCACGGATCTCCCAAGGTGAAGCAGGTCCCCGTGGAATGCTTTGACGACATCGTGGAGGACGGGGCAGGGTTTGCGGGAGCGGCGGTATGGGGTGTGGGACAGGGACCGCACAACCACGACCTTATGGCTCGCGCCGATGTCGATACCTACCAGCAGCTTCCCTGGAAGGAAAACGTAGCCCTGTTCAGCTCCAACCTCTACGTTGACGGCGAACCTCATCCTTACTGTCCACGCGGGAACCTTCTGCGCATCACGAAGTTGTTTGCC
>JBEKXG010000248.1:0-7595 GCA_049512295.1 Syntrophobacteraceae bacterium | reverse complement strand
ATCAAGCTGAAGTTCAAGGACTTGAAGAAGGACTTCCTTGAGATCCTCTTTTTCCATGACAGTCACCTCCTGAAAGAGATAACGAATGTTAATCAGTATTCATTCAGTAATACATTACATACTACGTACATTTTGTCAAGCAAAAAAAGCGGATAAATGAAAGTTACGATAGCTACTTGCGGCAGAAAATGAGAAATGTAGAATAGGCGGGACTTATAGGTAAGCTATTGAATTAACGCATAAACTCTTAAGTTAGCGGCATTAGGACAGGCCAAGGGAAGTGACTGATCTGCCATGAAAATAAGCGCTGGGAAGGCCATTTTTGTGGCTCAGAGGCTCATTTATAGCACTGAAATTGACGCTCTAAGCCGGACTAGAAGGGTGACTATGCTGAGCATTTAGCGATCAACACAGCTCTCTCCTTGTACTTAATCAATTACTCCGACCGGACGACTCAATATCTCCGAATCATTTTCATATGTCCCGCAGCGGAGGCCTCCGGCCGAGCTCAACGCTCTGGCAAGCTGTGTTGATTGCAGGATGAGCAGCTTCACCTTTCTCCTGTGCCATAAAGAGTGCATGCTGCCCGGTAATCAACCGGTCTGTCAAAAGCATGCTGCCCGGTAATCAACCGGTCTGTCAAAAGACGCCTTTTCTTATTGTGAGAGCGGGATCAAAGATAATTAAACTTTTGGTCTTGGCAGCAGGCCAGCTCGTTCTGCGATCTCAGGAACCCTGTGTTCCCATTCAATAGCCATGAGGTGGATGCCCGCTATGCCCTCCATTTCTTTGAATTCCTCGATCTGCTCCAGCGTTATTTTTATGCCTTCCTCTGCGACCTTCCCCTTGCCTGCCCCCTCAAGCCTCTTTATCAAGGAATCCGGCACATCCATGCCGGGCACGGCTTTGGCCATATATCGCGCCATACCGACGCTCTTCATGGGAGTCAAACCGGCCAGAATGTAGCATTTCTCATGAAGGCCCATATCTACTACGTGCTTCATGAATTCGCGGAATCTCTCCATATTGTAGACGCACTGAGTCTGAATGAAGTCAGCTCCTACAGCAACTTTTTTGGCCAGACGATAGACTCTGAATTCAGTGGGTTCAGCGAACGGATTGGCGGCTGCACCGATGAAAAGCTTCGGTCTCTCGTCTATATCTTCGCCGTTCAGGAATTTGCCATCATCCCTCATTTGCCTGACAAGGTGTATCAATTGCATGGAGTCCAGGTCGAAAACATTCTTTGACTCGGGGTGATTTCCGGATATCTGGTGGTCTCCGGAAAGGCAAAGCATATTGCGGACTCCATGAGAGTAGACGCCCAGAATGTCGCTCTGCATCGCCAGGCGATTGCGATCCCGGCAGACCATCTGAAAATTGGGCTCAATCCCCATCTGCAAAAGGATCAATGAAGCCGCCCAGCTCGCCATACGCACGACGGCAGTCTGATTATCGGTAACATTTACGCAGTCAACCACCCCTGCCAGATGTGCCCCTTTTTCCTTGAGATGCTCAATGTTGGCTCCTTTGGGTGGGCCGCACTCTCCGGTCAGGGCAAAATGCCCCGCCTTGAGGACCTTTTCCAGGTTGCTTCCGGATTTCAACTCGCTCATGCCCGGACTTCCTCCCTTAGTAACCATGTATCGAAATTAGCCTGCGTGGATCACGCCTGGCCTTTGGTTTGGCTATCCCTCTGCATATCTGCCCTCACTTGCCTGCGCGGCCCGCCGTCCCTCGAAGTGCGCCAGTTTTTAGCAGGGATATAAGCCTGCATGAGACCTACGCGATCCTGGGCCTCCAGACGTTCGTAGATCATCTGCCATCCGCAGGGGACATCCGGGCTGACTTCGCATTTGCCCTTGTTGGTTCCACCGCAGGGGCCGTTCATGAGAGACTTCGAACATCGGGTGATTGGGCAGATGCCGCCGGTCATGTGAAGAATGCAATCTCCGCACATCATGCAGCGCTCGCTGAACTCCCCCGGGGCGTCCACGACCCCGATAAAGGTGGTGTTAAGACCGGGCAACGCTGTCTTGTCGGGAAACTCTTCACCGACGAACTGCACCCCGGCGCCGCATGCTATGGAGAGGACTGCTTCAACTTCCTGGATTTGAGCGACGGCTTGTTCGAGATACTCGTGTTCGCACTGCCGCTCGGTTCCGCCGCTTTTGATTTCTATCGCCAATCCCTCCTGCTTTGCCTTGATGCGCAGGAGCGACCCCAGGATTTCGGCCTCCTTGTTTCCGCCCTCATGGCAGACCGCAACGCATGTATTGCAGCCGAAGACCAGAACCTTGTGATATCCTTTGATCATGTCCCAGATTTCTTCAATTGGCTTTTGTTTGCCGACGATCATGCCACGCTACTCCTTCCCGCCGTGCCTGCGGTCCGCCAGCCAGATGGGAGATGGACCGAGTTGCCTGATTTTTTCGGTGAATTGAGTACAGATTTCTGCCCATCGAGGACCCTCGGCGGCCGAGAGGTTATACATCTCCATGCGTTCCGGACTGATCCCAACCTTGGGTACGAGGGTTTTGAGGTATCCGATGCTCTTCTTGGCGTTTGAATTTCCTTCCAGGAAATGGCACTGTCCGGGAAGTCAGCCGGCCACAAAAACGCCATCAATCCCCCGTTCAAGCGCCCGGAGCACATAATAAGGGTCCAGTTTCCCAGTGCAGGGTAACCGGATTATCTTTACGTTTACGGGATATGAAAGTCTCATGACCCCTGCCAGGTCTGCTGCCGCAAATGCACAATAATGACAGGCAAAGGCCAGAATACTGGGTTCCCAGCCCTGGGGGATCTCTGGGGCCTTTTCTATGCTCTCAAGCTCCCCGGCGGCAATCGCACCGTGTTCGGTCATGCGCTGATCCTCTCTTTTGGTATGTCCCCGATTACTTCACAAGTCTCTGTCAGGGCATCTATCATGGGGACGATCTGATCATCCCGAAAACAGTTTACCTGGAAGGCCTTGGCCGGACAAACGCTGGCGCAGATGCCGCAACCCATGCATTTGACCTCGTTGTGGCTGATCCTGCCGTCCTCATCAATATAAGGCGAATCGTACGGGCAGAGCCTAAGGCAGGTCAGGCACGACATGCACAAGTCCCGGTTGTGTTTGGAGATTATACCGGAGACCCCCAGGTGCTCATGGGAAAGGACAACCCCGGCTCGGCCGGCGACGGCCAATGCCTGGCCTATGGTTTCATCCAGATTTTTCGGCGCATGCGCCAATCCGCAGAGGAAAATGCCTTCGGAGGGAAAGTCAACGGGGCGCAGTTTGACGTGAGCTTCCAGAAAATAACCGTCCTGATTCAAGGTCAGCTTGTAGAGATGCGCAATATTGCCGGCATCGGGACTCGGCCTCAAGCCGGTGCTCAGCACCACGAAGTCAGTCTCAAAGGTAACTTCCTGATTCGACATGTCGTCGAACGCCCTGACCATCACCTTTTGTCCGGCTGACTCAACCTGAGGTTTCCTATCCGGTTCGTAGTGGATGAAAAGGACCCCCAGATCCCTTGCTTTCCTGTAGTGATCCTCTCTCAGCCCATAGGTGCGGATATCCCTGTAGACTATGATGACCGGGTTGCCGGGGTACCGCTCCTTGATGGCAATGGCGTTTTTGATCGCATCCTGACAGCATATCCTGGAGCAATAATCGTGGGGTTCTTCCCGCGACCCGACGCACTGGATCATTACGTAGCTCTGTCCCCGGCGAACCCGGCCGTTTTCAAGACGATGCTCCAGTTCCCTCTGGGTCAAAACCCGGTAGTTTTCTCCGTAGAGATATTCTCTCGGGCGATGTTCCTGCCCACCGACAGCAACGACTACCACGCCATGTTTAAACTCGGTCCCATCGGTGAGAGTTGTTATGAAATTGCCTATAAACCCGTTGGTGGTCTTAACTTCCACGCCATTGTGGACAGTTATACCGGGATGTGCTAGAACTGCAGCTATACTGTCTTTGAGAAAGCCCTGGACGTCGCTCATACCGGCAGTCCTGTGCAAATCTTTGATGAGACCTCCGAGCGTATCCTGCCGCTCGACCAGGTGAGTTTGATAGCCCTGGTCGGCGATGGCGACGGCCGCCGTCATACCCGCAATGCCGCCTCCGATCACCAGGGCTGAAGGCTCCACTCCCACCGATTCCGTATGCACCGGTTGAAGATTTCTCACCTTGGCCAAGTTCATTTTGACGATCTGTATGGCTTTTTCAGTGGCTTTATCATTTTGTCCCATGTGGCACCAGGAACACTGTTCCCGAATATCGGCCAGTTCGAAAAGGTACTTATTCAAACCGGCATTCCGGATGGTATCCTGGAAGAGGGGCGCATGGGTTCGAGGAGTACAGGAGGCCACCAATACCCGGTTCAGGTTTTTATCCTTTACCAGGTTTTTCAATTTTTCCTGATTATCCTGAGAGCAGGCATAGAGCAAGTTTTCGGCATGGGCCACATTGGGGAGGCCCTTGAAAGCATCGACGACTCCCTGGACGTCCACGGTTTGAGCTATGTTGACGCCGCAACTGCAGACGAAAAGACCTATCCTTGGCTCTTCTCCTGACACATCGCGCTCCGGGGGGAGATCTTTGTCCGATGTCTCCGTATGCCTGGCCTCCCTCAGAAGGGCCATGGCCTTGCCTGCAACCGCGCTTCCCTGGACGACGGTCTCGGGGATGTCCTTGGGGCCCTGGTAGGTGCCGGTGACATAGATGCCGGGTCGAGAGGATTCTACCGGCGCAGATTCGGACGTCCTGGGGAACAGGTATTCATCCGTCTCGATGCCGAAGATCTCAGCCATTCGAGCAGCATCGTCGTGCGGTTGAAGCCCGACGGAGAGCACCACCATGTCGAAGGTCTCGTCTACCAGCACCTGATCTTCCTGAGTGTATCTCAGGACCAGGTTTTGCGTCCCGGGTTCTTCTCTTACCATTGAAATCATGGCGCGCCGGTAACGAACGCCGTACTCGTCCCGACCCCTTGCCACGTACTTGTCAAAATCCTTGCCGAAGGTTCTCATTTCCATAAAAAAAATAGTGGGATCAATATTTCGGTCATGCTCCCTGGCAATGATGGCCTGCTTGGTCGCATACATACAGCACACAGAGGAGCACCATGGATTTCCATTACGGGGATCGCGGGAACCGACGCACTGGATCCAGGCGATCTTGCCGGGGTGTCGCCCGTCCCCTGGACGTCTGATTACACCCTTGAAGGGTCCCGAGGCAGACAGGATGCGCTCAAACTGGATGGAAGTCACCACGTTGGGCCATCGGCCCAAGCCGAGTTCGCCCCTCACCTTTGCGTCGTACCGCTTGAGGCCGGGAGAGAGTATGATGGCGCCGGCATCAAGACGCAAGTTCTTCTCGGTCTGTTTGAAATCGACGGCCCCGGCGGGGCAGATTTTCTCGCAGATCCTGCACTTCCCTTTCTGGAAATAGGTGCAGTTATCCCGATCTATGAGCCTGGTGTTCGGATAGGCTTGAGGGAACAGGGAATAGATGGCCTTGCGGACCGTAAGCTCCTGCTCGTATTCGCTTGTTACCTTCTTTGGGCATTTTTCCTGACACATCCCGCAGCCAGTACACTTGTCCTCATCCACGTACCTGGGGCGCTGTTTCACCTGTACCGAAAAAGCCCCTGCCGCACCATCTACGGAAATCACCTCAGCGAGAGTAATTACATCGATATCCGGGTGGCGGCCTACTTCCACAAGTTTGGGCGAGATCATGCACATGGAGCAGTCGCCGGTAGGAAAGGTCTTGTCCAGCATGACCATGGTACCGCCTATGGACGATTCCCTGGTGACCATGTGCACTTTGAAACCGCTCTCGGCCAAGTCAAGGGCCGCCTGCATCCCGCCGATGCCCGCACCCACTATTACAACCGAGCCGCGCTTCCGACCGCGCGCAGAAGATAGGTTATTCATAGAGGTTCAAATCCCTTAACAATACCATAGCGTTCACGAAATGCCGATCGATTGCCAGGTCTTCAGGCGACAGCCCGATAGCGACGCCGATCAGCTCGGTTATAAAATAAACGGGTATGCTCCGCTCAATGCCATAATTGGCCCGGACCTTCTCCTGATATGCGTCAAGGTTGAGCTGGCACATTGGGCAGGTGGTGACAAAACAGTCAGCCTGCCGGGCAATTGCGTCATTAATTATCCTGGCCATCAGCTTGAGGGAGGTCTCATTGTCGTTTACCGCCGCAGAGGCCCCACAGCAATCCGTCTTGTAGCTCCAGTCCAGGGTGGTTGCTCCCAAAGTCTCCAGTATGGTCTCCATGTCCCTCGGATTCTCTACACAATCCGACACCGGCACTTTATATGGAAAACGTGTCAGCATGCATCCATAGTAGCACGCGGCCTTCAGGCCTTCGAGCTTTCTGACAGCCATTTCCTGCAGATGTCCGGAATCCACCAAAGGCCGAACGGCCTCCAGGATACTCAGGATTTTTGTCCTTCCAGTGACCTTTGCGGACAACTCCTCGTTGATCTGCTCCAGGAGGCTCTTGTCGGATTCAAGTACCTTGCGGGCCACCAACATTCGACTGTAGCAGGCGGAGCAGGGGATGACCAAGCCGGCATATTCGGATGCGTCCGCGATCCCCAAATTGCGTGCAGGCATGGCGATGGCCGCAAAATCGTCCATCTTGCCGGCGGAGGTTGCGCCGCAGCAGTTCCAGTCATCCAGCTCGTGAAGGTTAACTCCGATAGCCGGCAGGACCAATTTGCACTGCACGTCGTAAATCTCACTGGAGGCCTTCAGCGAACAACCGGGGTAATAGGACAGCTCCATTTTCTACTCCTTAGGCGACGAAAGTGCCGATAAGTCTCTCGACATCTTGCTGCCCTTTTCGATCAACCGCCTGAATTCCTGCTTACCCCTGATCTTTTCGAAACGAAAATGCATTCTCCCTTTCAGCAACATCTTTAGACCCAGTTCTGCCTGACGTTTGTGCTCTTGGATCAATTCTACGAACTTGAGCCCAGCCAAGCTTTTCAAAGTGTTCTTCAACTCGTAGCGTCCCATGAAACCCATTTCGCTCAACCTGCCGGCGCGCCTGGCTGAGGCGAGAAAACTTTCGTGAAAGGCAGCCACCTTTGGAGACATCGGTGGGACATGGGCCTGCTTGGCCATTTTCTTCAGAGTGTCGACGATCCTGGCAGTCATGATGTCATTGGGACATCGAGCGCCGCAGGCGAAGCACGAAACACATTTCCAGACAAGAGGGTTATCAAGGGCCGCTTCTTTTTGACCGAGAACGATCATCCTGATAAGGCGATCCGGCGTCACGTAATTTGTTTCCTCAGCTACCGGGCACCCTGATGCGCAGCGCCGGCACTGGTAGCAGGCGTAGAGGTTTTGACCCGACCGGGCCATCACCTCTCCAGCCAGAGAGCCGGCCTGGTCCGGTAAGAATTCCAGGGCTGTTGTCATTATGCACTCCACGATAAAGCTTTGAACTCGGAGCCTCTTGCAAAACTCAACAAAACCGTCACCCAAGCGGAAGCCGAGGGCCAGAAACCCTTGAAAAACCTCTTATGAAACTTCCTGAAGTTTCATTCTCGCTCAAACCGCGTCCCGGGAA
>JBEKXG010000247.1:0-6995 GCA_049512295.1 Syntrophobacteraceae bacterium | reverse complement strand
GATACGATTACGCTCACCGGAAACATATACCCCGGAGAATGGCGCTTCGTGCTGCGCGGGGTTTACCGTGGCGCGACCAAGTCAGTCGACGAGACGCTGTTTTTCTTTCGCTGGGACTATCTTGACGAAACAGTGAAGAAGATGACGCCCGCGAGGGCAGGGCAGGTGGGCTGGTATGTGATTCAGGTACGAAATCCGGCCGATGCCGGGCAGATTTCGGAATCTGTAGACGATCTTTTCAAAAACTCATCGGCCGAGACCCTGACCGAGACCGAAAAGGCCTTCCAGGCCGGGTTCCTGGCCATGACGGAGGCAATCGTAATAGCCGTGCGGATCGTCTCCTATGTCGTTATCGGAGTTATCCTCATTGTCCTGGTGAATACTATGGCGATGACTTCGCGCGAGCGCACCCCGGAGTATGCGATCCTGAAGACCATGGGCTTTGGGAGCAAATACCTCTGGGTCCTTATTGGCGGGGAATCGGTGTTTATTTCCATGCTGGGCGCGGCGCTCGGATTTGCGCTTTCCTACCCGGCGGCAAACGTTTTTTCCAGTAACACCGGAACGCTTCTGCCTGTTTTCCAGATACACTTCTGGAAGACTCTTGCATTTTGCGCTATGGTCAGCTTCGGGATCGGCATCGTGTCCGCGCTCCTGCCCATCTGGAGCGCCAGCCGCATTCGAATAGCCGAAGCGCTCAGGCATTTGGGTTAGGTCTCAGGCGAAAAGACGCGAAGAGAGTGAAAAATGGGTAAGTGGCGAAACACGGTGTCTTTGATGGGGGCTTCCTGGCAAGTGCTGAAGAAGGACAAACAGTTGTTGGTTTTCCCCTTCATTTCGGGAATCTGCTGTCTGATCGTTCTGGCTTCATTTGCGGTTCCGATCTTCACGAGTGGCCACTGGGAACCGCCCGGCAAGGGGGCTTCGTTCAACGAACAGCTCAATTACTATATTCCGTGGTTTCTCCTATATTTCTGCAATTATCTGGTGATCATCTTCTTTAATTCTGCAATCGTGGCCTGCGCGGCCATCCGCATGCAAGGCGGGGACCCCGGGGTAGGGGATGGTTTTCGCGCCGCCGTCGCTCGCCTGCCTTTGATTATCGGCTGGGCTTTACTTTCATCCACGGTGGGATTGGCTTTACGCATTATGGAAGACAGCTCCAAAACAATTGGACGAATAATCGCAGGCTTGTTGGGAATGGCGTGGTCAGTGACAAGCTTTCTGGTCGTTCCTATCCTCGTCGTGGAAAACAAAGGCCCGATTACTGCCTTCAAACAGTCTGCGCGAATGCTTAAAAAGACCTGGGGGGAACAGTTAATCGGCAACTTCAGGATTGGGTTCCTCTTTTTTCTCCTCGCGGTCCCGGCCCTGGTGCTGTTCATCTTCGCCGCAACTGTCCTGCCGGTGTACCTGGTGGCCGGGTTGGCGGTGATTTATTTCATCGGTCTCGCTCTAGTCCACTCGGCGCTGCAAGCCATTTTGCAAACTGCTATCTTTCTGTACGCCTGCAACAATCAGGCGCCGCCGGGATTCGAACCGGATATGTTGAGCAATGCCGTACGGCGGAAATAGTTCTCGCAAAGCGGATCGTCAACGACCATTCCGATTTCGCGAAATAGAGACAGTACCTCATGCCCCTGTGGGACACCCATGAAAAAAGGAAGTCTATCTTACGAGGACAACAGAATATGAGTGAAGCAGGAATTCATCTTTTTGTCGGTTTTGAAGGGGCAAGTCTCGAAGACGAGCTGAAATACCTTATCAGGGACTTCCGTCCGGGCGGGATCGTCCTTTTCAAAAGAAACATCCAAAGCCCGGGGCAACTGAAAAACCTTGTTTCGGACGCCCAGGCGCTTGCGCTGGAAGAACTCAAGCGCCCTGTCTTTTTTGCCATCGATCAGGAGGGCGGTAGCGTCCAGAGACTCTCGCCCCACTTTAGTTCGATCCCTTCGGCAAGTTCTCTTGCAGAGCAAGGGCCGGAGGCGGTTTCCCAATGGTCTGCAATATGCGCGGCCGACCTCAGAGAAATCGGAATCCAGATAAACTTCGCCCCTGTTCTCGATATAGTAGCCGAAGGGACAAACCATTTCATGGGGTCCCGCTCATTTGGTTCGACTCCGGCAAAAGTGTCGGACCTCGGAACCATATGGATCGAAACTCTGCAGGCGAACGGAGTTTCGGCAACCGCAAAGCATTTTCCCGGACTTGGTTGCGCCGAATTGGACCCTCACCATTTTGCCCCGGTCATTGCCGACAAGAGCATGGAGCAATTCCGCCTCCATCTCATCCCGTTCGTGTCCGCCCTGAAGGCCGGCGTCAACTGTGTGATGACCTCACACGCGGTCTATCCGGCGGTCGATCCCGAATGGCCTGCGACCCTTTCACATGAAATTTGTCACGGGTGGTTGAGACAGCGCCTTGGCTTCGAGGGCATCCTGTTAAGCGATGACCTGGATATGGCCGCGATTGCCGGGAAGTATTCGCCTCAAGAGATAGCATCTCGCGGACTTGCCTGTGCTACGGACTTCTTTTTGATCTGCCAGAAAAGTGAAAGCATCGAGCCTATGTGCATGGCGCTCGCCGATCAGCTCGACCGGAACCAGTCCCTGCAAAGATTTCATTTAGATACGATCCGGAGATTTGAAATGCTGAGGCGGTTTCATTTTGCTGAGTAGCGCTGCGCGAACAGGGATCATGGGATGCAGGAATCCGGGAATTCAGGACTTTCCAGACAAACAATTCTCGACTAGAATCCTCGCTTTGTACAACAAAGGAGGTTTTTAGATGACTGTCCTCTTTGACCCAATCGGTTCACCTGCAAACCTGCAGGAAATGATCCTCAAAGCATCTTCACTTTCCGGCGTAAACGGTCTCATGATTCTGGCCTGTGACGCGAACGGATTCACACCCGAAAACATCGACGGAGTTTTGAGAAGCGCGCCCATTCCCGTCTTCGGCGGGGTATTCCCCGCGCTCATGTACGGCAAAGATCTGATCAGGCAAGGAAGCCTGGTGGCCGGGCTCCCCAAAGTGCTCGAAACTTTGTTCATTCCTGATCTCAGTAACAGTGCAATCGATTACGAATCTTTTCTTGAATTCAAGACTCCCGACCCGCTGTCAGCCCTTACCATGATGGTTTTCGTCGACGGCTTCGCAAGGCGGATAGGCGCATTCATCGAAAGTCTTTTCAACGTTTTCGGCCTGCAAATGAATTACATCGGCGGCGGGGCAGGCTCTTTGGGCATGGTGCCCAAACCCTGCCTGTTTACCGGTCAGGGGATGGTGGCTGACGGCGCTGTTCTGGCATTGCTCGGACTTGGGAGCGGGGTGGGAGTCTCTCATGGCTGGACGCATTTGAGCGGCCCCTATCGTGTCACAAGCTCCGATCTCAATGTCATCCATACCCTGGACTGGAGACCTGCCCTCGATGTGTATCGTGAAATAGTGGAAGTGCACTCGGGAAAGTCGTTTGACGAAAGCAATTTTTTTGATATCGCAAAATCATATCCCTTCGGAATCTCGCGGCTCGAGTCCGAACATATCGTTAGAGACCCCTTTAGCGCCGGTCCTGACAAAAACCTTGTCTGTATTGGCGAAGTGCCGCAGGGTGCGTTCGTTTCCATCCTTAACGGGGATGAATCCTCCCTGATTCAAGCTGCCGCCAATGCGCTTGAGCTGGCCCTCAAGGCCTTCCCGACTCAATGCGAGCCGGGGCTGGACATCTTTATCGATTGCATCTCCAGGGTTTTGTTTTTGGGAGACAGGTTCAGCGAAGAGATCGAATCAGTGTATCGGGGGAATCGTCCTCTGGTTGGAGCCTGCACAATCGGCGAAATCGCAAATTGCGGGACTGAATACCTCGAGTTCTATAACAAAACGGCTGTGGTCGCCGTGCTGGGAACCTGATAATGGAAACATTGATTAAGACGCAGATTTTTTATGAAATCGCGATGTCGATCGGCAACAGCCTCGATCTGGGCAAGATGCTCAAAGAGGGCCTCTCCGCCTACCTGAGAAAGCTTAATTGTTCGGCGGGCATTGTACTTGAGATGCGAAAAGGGTCTGGCGGCGCTCTGAGCTTCGCACCGGTATTTTCGATTCCCCGCAATTTGTCTCTTTCGACGTGCCAGGCCGCCCTGGAACGTATCCCGAACGATTTGTCCGAAGTCTCTCTTCCTGAATTTCTGCTGACCCTGCCCGTGTCCGGCCGGGACGATAAAGGCCGTTTTTTCCACCTCATGGAGCTTCCGGGTTTCGGGCTCCTGCTTATTTACAGGAGCAGCAAAGACTTCTGTCCGTTGATAATCAAATCGTTCGGCCCCCTTAACCGTAAACTGGCCGACTCCTGCCTCGCCTGCCTGCAGAACATGAAGATCGAATCGATAAACCAGCAATTGGGCCGCGAGATTTTGGAACGCCGGCAGGCCGAGGCTGAACTGGAAAAAGTGCTGGGCGAGCTGGAATTGCTGGTCGAAGGGCGCACCCGCGAGCTCGAAGAATCCAACGCGGCTTTGACTGCCGTCAACCAGCAGCTCAATGAGATCATTGAATTCCTCCCCGACGCAACCCTTGTCGTCGGCAACGACGGAAAGGTGATAGCGTGGAATCGCGCTATCGAAGAGATGACCGGGGTGCGCAAACAGGATATGATCGGTAAAGGGGATCATGCCTATACGGTTCCATTCTACGGCGAAAAGCGCCCCCACCTTATTGACCTGCTGGTTAAGAACGACACGGAACTTGAAGCCAAATACAGGAACGTAACCAGGAAAGGGAACGTTTTATTTGCTGAAACTTATGTCCCATGCGTGTACGGAGGCAAAGGGGCTTATGTGTTCGCCACGGCGGCCCCGCTGTTCGATGCCGGGGGAAACCGCGCGGGCGTCATAGAATCCACTCGTGATATCACCGAACGAAAGGAGGCCGAAGAAGCGTTAAGACGCAGCGAGGAAAAATACCGCGAACTCGTCGAGAACGCCAACAGTATCATCCTCAGGAGGGACGTCACGGGCAACGTGACTTTTTTCAATGAGTTCGCCCAGCGCTTTTTCGGCTACAGCGAGCAGGAGATACTCGGAAAGAATGTAGTGGGAACGATTGTTCCTCTCGTGGAGTCGACGACCGGCCGCGATCTCCAGTCGATGATCGAGGATATCGGACGTGACCCCGACCGCTGCGCGGCAAATGTCAGCGAGAACATTCGCCGCAACGGCGACAGGGTTTGGATCGCCTGGACCAACAAGCCGATCCGGGATGGAAATGGGCGAATTTCCGAAGTCCTTTGCGTGGGAAATGATATCACCGAGCGCAAGCGGGCCCAGGACGAGCTGTTCAAATCCCGCCAGATGCTCCAATCGGTCCTGGACAACATTCCACAGCGGGTTCTCTGGAAAGATCGGGACTCGGTCTTCCTTGGTTGCAATAAAGCGTTCGCCCTGGAGCGCGGTTATGAGGACCCGGATGAAGTGATCGGCAAGTCCACTTATGAGATCAATTTTTTGTCGGCGGAAAAAGCCGCTCTTTACCGCGCGGATGATCTGGAGGTGATGGAGACCGGCAGGGCCAGGCTTAACTTCGAAGAGTCGCTGATCAAGCCGGATGGAAGCCATGCCTGGCACATTGTAAGCAAGCTGCCCATGTTTGACCGGGACGGCCAGGTGATCGGTGTGCTGGCAACTTATGATGACATTACCGAACGCAAGCGGGCCGAAGAAGAGCGCATGCGCCTGGTTACGGCTATTGAACAAATTGCTGAAGCTATCATCATAACCGATACAAATTGGATCATCGATTACGTCAATCCGGCTTTCGAGCGTCTGGCGGGCTGCGGCAGCACAGAGGTGGTCGGCCTGAATTTGAACCATCTCAAAAGTGATAAACATGACCGGGCCTTCTACCGGGCTATCCGGGAAACGCTCACCGGAGGCCATGTCTGGTCGGGACGTCTCACTTACAGGAATAAAGACGGCGCGTTCTGCGAAGCGGAGCTCACCGCATCACCCATCCGGAACAGCTCCGGGGCCATAATCAGCTATGTTAGCATCTACCGGGACATCACCCGCCAGGTGAAGCTTGAAAGCGACCTTCGCCAGGCACAAAAGATGGAGGCCATCGGCACCCTGGCCGGGGGTATTGCCCATGACTTCAATAACATTCTGGCGGCCATTGTCGGCCATACCGAAATGGCATGTTTCAAGATGGCGGATGACGATCCCGGACGCCGCAATCTTGAACAGGTGCTCAAAGCAAGCGCCCGGGCAACGGACCTGGTCAGGCAAATTCTTACCTTCAGCCGCCCGACGGAACAAAAGCGCCAACCCGTGACCATCGTCTCCGTTGTAACAGAAGCCCTCAAACTTTTGCGCGCTTCTTTGCCCACAACCATAGAAATTCGCCGGGAGATTGAATTGAGTCCGGAAGAGGAGGTGGTTTTTGCCGATCCCTCCGAGATACGCCAGGTGCTCATGAATCTTTGCACCAATGCGGCCCATGCAATGCGCGCCCGGGGTGGCGTTTTGTGCGTCAGGTTGTCCGATACGGTTGTCGATAACTTCCAGCACTCCCTGCACCCGGACCTGGAGCCGGGGCATTATGCATGTCTCACGGTAAGCGATACGGGCCATGGCATCGACCCTGCGGTCATGGAAAGAATTTTTGATCCCTACTTCACCACTAAAGGGGTGGGTGAAGGTGCGGGACTCGGGCTTTCGGTGGTCCAGGGGATAGTCAGGACTTATGGGGGAGCGATAACGGTTCATAGCGAACCGGGTAAGGGAACCACCTTCAACGTGTTTTTCCCGGCTATTGAGAAGCTGACCACCGCGCTTGCGGAAACCGGAGAAGCTATGCCCGCCGGGGCCGAACGAATACTCTTCGTTGACGACGAGACAATCCTGGTTGAGTTAGGAGGGGAACTGCTGGAGTCTCTTGGATACCAGGTGGTTACAAAAACCAGCAGCCTCGAGGCCCTGGAGACCTTCCGCGCCGATCCT
>JBEKXG010000246.1:0-7011 GCA_049512295.1 Syntrophobacteraceae bacterium | reverse complement strand
TTCAGGGTGTCACGGAGGGGGCATGCCGGGATAGCGTACCCCGGATCAACTTCACTATGGTGGGATTTGATACGCATTCAAGCGCTCACTGCGTTGTCTTCGTCGTCGGCTCCTCGACGTACTATGGTGTACGACTGTGTCGCCTCCTCCTCTCCGCCTTGTGAATCATCTTGAATGCAACTCCGTATGAGGGGATCAGTCCATCTTTATTCGGTGGACCTTTTTCTTACAGGGAGAAACGAGCATGATTCGACTTACTCAGGGGATCAGTTCACCTTTATTCGGTGGACCTTTTTCTTACCGGCTTTGAGCAGAATGCCGCCATCCTTCAGGTGCGAGGTCCCAATGCGGCAGTCCGTATCGCTTATGCGGTCCTCATTGACATATGCGCCGCCTTGCCGGATCAGACGCCGCGCGGCGCTCCTGGAGTCGCAGAGATCGATTTCGGCAAAAAGTTCAAAGGCGGGAATTCCATCCTGAAGGCGTTCAATCCGGACGATTGTGGTCGGAACAGCATCGGCCTTTTCCCCCGATACTCTCGGTATGTCGCTTGAAGAAAGCAGATCGGGCGGAAGCCGCCTTTCTCCAAACACACTGACCGCGGCTTCGAGCGCCAGCAGCGCGGCTTCCCTGCCGTGGGCGAGCTTAGTTACCTCAAAAGCCAGGATGGTTTTGCAGGCGTTGAGATCCTGTCCCTCCAGGCCGCTCACAGCCTCTAACTCATCTGTGGGAAGAAACGTGTAAAGCCTCAGGAAACGCGCCACATCACGGTCATCCGTATTTATCCAGTACTGGTAGAAATCGAAAGGACTCGTTTTTTCGGCGCTTAGCCATACGGCACCGGCCGCCGTTTTCCCCATCTTGGCCCCGGATGCCGTGGTAAGGAGCGGAAAAGTAACAGCATGAGCGCTCCTGCGGAGCTTTCTGCGTATAAGTTCTATCCCGGCAACGATATTCCCCCACTGGTCGTCGCCGCCCATCTGCAGACAGCAGTCGTGCTTCTCGGCCAGATAATAGAAATCGTACGCCTGGAGCAGCATATAGTTGAACTCAATGAAGTTGAGACCGGTTTCCAGGCGGATTTTATAGCTTTCGGCGGCAAGCATCCGATTTACGCTAAAATGCCTGCCGATATCACGCAGGAATTCAATGTAGCGCAGGCCTACGAGCCAGTCGGCATTGTTTAGCATGAGCGCCTTACGGTCGCTGAAATCCAGAAAGCGCGAAAGCTGCCTTTTGAGGGCGGCTACATTGAAATCGATCTGTTCCAGCGTTAAGAGCTGCCGCATTTCGGTCTTGCCGCTCGGGTCTCCCACAAGACCTGTGCCGCCCCCGACAAGAACTATCGGACGGTGGCCATGGCGCTGCATGTGCGCAAGAGCCATAATCGGAACGAGGCTCCCTATATGCAGGCTGTCAGCACTCGGATCGAACCCGATATAGCACGTGGAAGGTTCGCCCAGATACCGCTTGAGTTCGTCGACGTCAGTGGCTTGAGCTACAAACCCACGCTCGTTCAGGATATCGAAAACGTTTGTCACCTGCGAAAAAATCCTCGTGAGATAGACTTACGAACTACACACAAGTAGGTGAGGTTCGCGTACCTACCGGAAAATAATTTATTTATGGCGTGAGAAAAAATTACCAAAGGCCCACAGTCACGGGAATAAAGAGCTTATTTCGCGTATTCCACAGCCCTGGTTTCCCGAATAACCGTAACCTTGATCTGTCCGGGATAGGTGAGTTCACTCTCTATTTTCTTGGCGATGTCCCGGCTGAGCAGCACGACGTCAGCATCGGCAACGATATTGCTCTCGACGATAATTCGCAGCTCCCTGCCAGCCTGAATTGCGTAAGCTTTGCTGATTCCGTTGAAAGAGCCGGCGATCCGTTCCAGGTCTTCGAGGCGCCTGACATAGGTTTCGAGAAGCTCTTTGCGAGCGCCGGGCCGAGCGCCCGACAGAGCGTCGGAGGCCTGGACGATGATGGCCAGGACGTCTTCGGCCGGAATATCCTCATGGTGAGCCGCTATCGCGTGCACGATTGCGGGACTCTCGCCGTATCTCCTGGCAAGGTCAGCCCCTATTGCGGCGTGAGGGCCTTCCATTTCGTGGTCGACAGCCTTTCCGATATCGTGCAGAAGACCCGCCCGCTTAGCATGCTTTTCGTTGAGGCCAAGCTCAGCGGCCATTATTCCACACAGAAAAGATACCTCCCTCGCATGCTGCAGGACATTCTGTGCGTAGCTCGTACGGAATTTCAACTTGCCTATCAGCTTTACCAACTCGGCATGAATGCCATGAACGCCTACATCGAATGCCGCCTGCTCACCAGCTTCGCGGATTGATGTCTCTATTTCAGCGTTCACTTTTTCTACGACTTCTTCGATCCGCGCAGGATGAATTCTTCCGTCCGATATGAGCCTCTCCAGCGACAACCTTGCCACTTCGCGCCGCACCGGGTTAAAGCCCGAGAGTATGACCGCCTCCGGGGTATCGTCGATAATCAGGTCTACACCTGTTGAAGCCTCTATGGCGCGGATGTTTCTGCCTTCCCTGCCAATAATGCGTCCCTTCATTTCTTCGTTTGGAAGAGTCACCACCGAGACCGTCTTTTCGGCAACGTAGTCGCCCGAGTATCTTTGAATCGCCAGCGAGATGATATCCTTGGCTTTTCTGTCCCCTATTTCACGGGCTTCGGTTTCAATCTTTTTGACAAGCAGGGCGGCATCGTGGCGGGCTTCGTTCTCAACGGATTTGAGCAGCATCTCCTTGGCTTCCTGGACAGACATTCCTGAGATGCTCTCAAGCTTTTTCCTCTCTGCATCGAGTATGGACGCAAGTTCCTTCTCGCGGCCGGCCAGACAGTTTTCCTGCTGGACTAACTGCTTTTCCCGCTTACTAAGGGCCGCTTCCTTCTTGTCGAGTCCTTCGACTCTGCGATCGAGGTTTTCTTCCTTTTGCAGGATTCGCTTCTCGAGATTCTGGAACTCTTTTCTGCTTTCCTTGGATTCTTTCTCGAACTCCGCTTTCATTTGAAAGAGGCCGTCCTTGGCCTGAAGAATGGCCTCCTTTTTGATTGTTTCAGCCTCTTTTTTTGCCTCGGCGACCATGTTCCGGGCATCGTTGTCCAGTTTCCGGCGCTTTTTTTCCAGCCAGACGTACCTGAGAAGGTACCCTGCGGTCCCACCTGCAAAAAGTCCGACAATGAATAACACTGCCAAGGAGATATAACTCATTATCTCGGTTTCCTTTCGAGCTTCAGCAACCCGAGCCGCACCTTGCGAACCGCCGGCCCGGCAATGGCGCAAACAACCACATCCTGAGCCATTGAACCGGTCACCAATAGTAGAGTGTAAAGGAGAATAATGCTGGAGGTTTCCAGACCATCGAAGGACGACTTGAAGCTCAAAAGAGGAACGGGAAAGAGGACAAGACAGGCATTGCCCCCGCATAGTGCCGTGTTGGCAGGTGGTCTTGAACCTTAAGGTTCAGGTGGGCGCCCTATAACTCCTTTAGGCTTTCAGCCAAAGCTGACTTGCACACCAGAGCAAGGCAGGGCTCCCGTTTCATGTATGTTGGCTCAGAAACATTCTGCCAATCACGAGCACAGCAGGGGCAAACCACAAAAATTCAATCAGCCCGATTTATTCTTTCGGCTCTTCGATGCCGCGCATCTCAATATAGCGCGGCGAATCAAGCCGGAGTCAAAAATTTGGTATTTCCGCCGAATAATCCGGTATCAATGACCGGTTAAGCCGATCTAACCTCTTCCAGTCTCAGACGGTCCTAAGCGTTTTCCTCCACGCTCGCCACTTATATGGCTAAACACATCAACAGGGCATGCACCCCTTATCCATTTGCGGAGTCCACATCGCGCTTCCGGCAAAGGCCGGCAAAGCAATTATATCCGCATCCGGCAGTATTTTAGCCAAAAAGCGGACTGATAGTCAAGTTAACAATAAAAAAGCCCCCCGGAACGGGGGGCTGCTCAACTGAAGTTTAAATGCCCTACTGTCTCTCAGCGACCCTAAGGCGGGCCATTGCTCTCTGGAGAGCGGCCTGGGCGCGCACAAACTCGAGCTTGTCCCTGGTTTCGGCAATCCGCCTTTCGGCTCTTTCACGGGCAGCCTTTGCGCGTATTATATCGATTTCCGAGGCCTCCTCGGCTGCAGTGGCCAGAATGGTCACCTGATTGTTCAAGACCTCGGCGTAGCCCCCCATTATTGCAACGTGCCGCAAAACCCCGCCGACCCGAAACCGAAGCTCACCGACCTTGAGTTTGCACAGGAAGGGGATGTGACCGGGAAGGACGCCAAATTCGCCCAACTCACCTGGCGCCATAACAATGTCGACCATTTCGCTGAGCACTTTTCTCTCCGGCGTAACGATATCCAGCAAAATTTTTTCCGCCATACCCTCACCATCTTCTTCCGTTAGGCTGCTGCAGCCATATGCCTGGCCTTTTCAACCGCTTCCTCGATGGACCCGACCATGTAGAAGGCCTGCTCCGGAATATCATCATGCTTGCCATCGCAGATTTCCTTGAACCCCCTGATGGTGTCTTCCATCTTCACGTACTTTCCTGCAACGCCGGTGAAGGTTTCTGCGACGTGGAAGGGCTGCGACAGGAAGCGCTGCATCTTTCTGGCCCTGGCGACGGTCAGTTTGTCTTCATCGGAAAGCTCGTCCATACCGAGAATGGCGATGATATCCTGCAGGTCCTTGTATTTCTGGAGTATCTGCTGGACTTCGCGCGCCGCGAAGTAGTGATCTGTGCCAAGAACGTTGGGGTCGAGAATACGCGAGGTGGAGTCAAGCGGGTCCACCGCGGGGTAGATTCCAAGCTCGGCGATCTGGCGGGAGAGAACGACCGTACCGTCAAGGTGGGCGAAGGTCGTGGCAGGCGCCGGATCAGTGAGGTCGTCAGCCGGTACGTACACGCACTGTACCGAAGTGATCGATCCCTTGTTGGTGGAAGTGATTCGTTCCTGCAATTCACCGAGGTCGGTGCCCAAGGTCGGCTGATAGCCGACGGCGGAAGGCATGCGGCCGAGCAGAGCGGAAACCTCGGCGCCCGCCTGGGTGAACCGGAAAATATTGTCAATAAAGAGAAGAACGTCCTGGCCCTCAACGTCGCGGAAGTATTCGGCGACCGTAAGGCCGGAAAGCGCAACACGCGCACGGGCGCCAGGGGGCTCGGTCATCTGGCCATAGACCAGCCCGGCTCGAGGCAGAACGCCGGAATCCTTCATTTCGTGATAAAGGTCGTTTCCTTCGCGAGTCCGTTCGCCAACGCCGGCAAAAACGGAGATACCGCCGTGCTGCATGGCTATGTTGTGGATCATCTCCATCATAACGACGGTTTTGCCCACACCTGCGCCGCCGAACATGCCCATCTTGCCGCCGCGAGGGAACGGAACGAGCAGGTCGATAACCTTAACGCCGGTTTCGAGGACTTTAACCGAGGTATCCTGCTCTGTAAAACTTGGCGCAGAGCGGTGAATCGGCATGTATGTATCGGTAATGACCGGACCGAGCCCATCCACAGTCCTGCCCACCACGTTGATAACCCGGCCGAGGACCGACTTTCCGACCGGCATCATGATTGGTTTTCCGGAATCTTTTACCGCCATGCCGCGCACGAGACCGTCCGTCAAATCCATCCCGATGGTGCGCACAACATTGTCACCCAGGTGCTGGGCCACTTCGAGGACGAGATTGTCTTCCTCGGAACTGATTCCGGTGTTACTTACAAACAGGGCCGTCAAAAGCGGAGGGAGCTTTCCCTCTTCAAATTCGACGTCCACAACGTTTCCAATAACCTGTACGATTTTCCCCACATTCATGGGCCTGTAACCTCCTTGATCTATTTCCTGAGGGCCTCGGCGCCGCCGACTATATCCATCAATTCCTTGGTAATGCCTGCCTGCCTTGCCTTGTTGTAGGTAAGAGTAAGAGTTCTTACCAGGTCCTTACAGTTGTTGGTCGCATTCTCCATGGCAGCCATACGCGCGGCGTGTTCGCCCACGGATGTCTGGTACAAACTTTCCAGAACCTGGACATAGATATAATTTGGCAGCAGATCGGTCAAAAGTGCCTGATGAGAAGGCTCGAACAGGTACTCGAAGGGCTTTTCCCCCTCCTGCCGCCCGGCGGCGGCGATGGGAAGAAGCCTGGCAATCGAAGGCTGCTGCTTAGCAATGTTGATGAAGTGACTGTAAAGTATGTAAACCTCGTCAGCCCCGCCCGTCTCAAACAGCTCGATCAGTTCGCTCCCTATTCGGCGGGCATCCTCGTAGGCGACCTTATTGAGCAATCCGCTATAGTTTTGTCGAACTTTAACGGGCCGCCGCCTGAAGAAATCCGTGGCCTTCCTGCCTGCGTTGATGATACTTACCTCGATGCCTTCGGCATTCCTGGCCTTGATAAACTTTTCGGCCGCCACCAGCAGGTTGGTATTGAAACTGCCGCAAAGACCCCGGTCTGCGGTAACCAGCAGAAGCTCAACCGTTTTGACTTCCTCCTTGGCAGTGAGCAGAGCGTATTCACTTGTATCCTCCACCCCCGCTGCGAGCCGTTGGATGAACTCCCGGAACTTAAGCGCATACGGGTGGAATTTTTCCATGTTCTGCTGGGCGCCGCGAAGTTTGGACGCGGCTACCATATTCATAGCCTTGGTAATCTGCGCGGTCTTCCTGACGGCGTCTATCTTTCTCTTTATGTCTCTTAGAGTTGCCATGTCTCATCTGTCCTCTGGTTTATTCCGAGGCCATCAAGCCTGGAAAACTCCCGCAAATTCCGTCAGGGCTGCAGCCATTTTCTGATCAAGGGCATCGCTGATGATGTTCTTCTCCTTGATTTCGGCCAGAATCTCAGGGTATTTCCGCTCTATGAAAGCCAACATCTGCTGCTCGTACTGGCCCACTTTTTCAACTGGAATCGAATCAAGGAAACCCCTGGTGCCCGAATAGAGCGACATGACCTCTTTTTCGGCGGACATGGGCTGATA
>JBEKXG010000245.1:0-7017 GCA_049512295.1 Syntrophobacteraceae bacterium | reverse complement strand
CCAGAAAGGGGTCGGATTCTATTCCGATCGATTCGGTGAAAAGTCCCGCCGAGCAGGCGGCAACCCCGTCACCGCTGCCCAGGTCTATTAAGAGGCGAAACCGGGACAGACCGATCTTTTTGAAGAAATTAACCAGGTGAGCGGGCCGTGAGGCGGCCCATGAGCCTGACGCGGTCAAACGATAGGGTGGGGTCTCGCCATAATCACTCCGCCAGCCATGAAGCTTCCGGAAATATCGGATAATCTCCGCCGCTGTCTTTGCCCTGCGGCTATCCTCTGATGATCGAATTTGGTTCATAGTAGCCGGCGCGCACGGATGTGAGAGGGAAAACCAGGCAGCTCCTGCCGAGGACAGCCCCGGGATTTGTGACGGCGTTGCAGCCAATTTCCACCTGGTCCCCGATGATTGCCCCGAATTTTCGCAGGTTCGTGACAATATGTGCACCGTGGGCCATCACGCGTATGGTCTGGTCCTTTATTTTGAGGTTGGCCAGCTTCGTTCCGGCGCCGAGGTTCGTCTCATTTCCCAGTACGCTGTCCCCTATATAGGCAAAGTGTCCGGCCTTTGCGCCGTCAAGCATGATGCTCGACTTCATTTCGGTTGTGTGGCCTACCACGCACCTGGCGCCAACTATGCACTTGCCCCTGACATAGGCGCCCTGGCGGACCTCGGTATGCGCTCCTATTATGGAGGGGCCTTTCACCAGGGCGCCGGGTTCCAGGACCGCCCCCGGGCCGATGAAAATCGATTCGTCCCACAGCACGCTGCCCTCATAGAGCACAGCCGCCTCAGTCGTTTCCTCGCCGCCGATCCGCACGCGGAATTTGCCTTTGGTGGTATCTCCGCCGATAATCTCGAAACCGTCCTCCAGCGTCTCACCCTTCCATACCACAATCGTCTTGGGCAGCGGGCGCCTGAGATAGTTCAGGCCCCCAACGTTTGGCTCCAGGCGTTGTTCCAGGTATCCGGAAATATTGTTTAGAGCTTCCCAGACATATTTACAGCCGGCAAACACGTCCCGGTGAACGAAAGAGGCGAGATCGAAAAACGCATCCGGTTTCAGAAAATCCATAGGGCTTCCCTTTCAATGTGAAATCTGTCCCGTAAGGCCTGAAAATTGCAAACTTCCATTGTCTGATTTCGTTATTCTGCCGATTACCTGGTGTCCAGCCGGAAACGTCGGATGAGACACCTCGCTGGGCGCCGAGTTTTTTCGGAAAAAAACCCTTTCCGGATGTAAATTCTGTATATAGCCCAAAAAACTGCGCCAGGAATAGATACCTGGATTTCAGTTTTGAAAATCAGGGAGATCGACAGTGAGAGTTCAATGCAAGAAATGCCGGATTGGATTCAATATACCGGACGATAAAGTGCCGGAGGGCAGGGTGCTGAAAATCCTCTGCCCAAAATGCAAAGCGCCTGTCGATATCGATGAAAAAGCCACGCGCGCGCAAATTGACGATCGAGTCCCGTATCTATCCGAGACAATTCCGCTCGAATTTGGAGCCGACCCCGTCCTAGATTACACAAATGCAATAGACGTAGTCGACGAAGGAGTGAAGACGGCCCTGCTGTGCGCTACCAATGTGAAGGTCGCCGAAAAGATTGCACAGGCGCTCCAGGAAATCGACTTCTACGTCGTCCATGCGCTGCGCCCTGCTTTCGCCCTGGGCAAGCTTCATCACAACAACTACGATCTTATAGTATTGGAGGAGAATTTCGATTCCGGCAAGAACTCCACAAACCTTGTACTTCACCACATCCAGGTTCTTCCTATGCACCTGAGAAGGCAATTCTACCTCTGTTTGCTTTCCCAGGACAAGCCTACTCTGGACGCGAAGCTGGCGTTCATGATGGGAGTAAATCTCATTTTGAATGTTAAGGATACTGAAAAGGCAAAAATACTTTTTGCCCGCGCAATGAAAGAATACAGGAATTTTTACAACCTTTTCAATGCGGAACTGGTAAAGAAGCGCTAGTACAGGGCGCATGCCCGGCGGAACCTGGAGATGCAAAATCTCCACGCTCCGCCAAGCGAATCGGAACTAGCGAGCTCCACCACCATGCCCACCGCCGCCGCCATGTCCACCGCCGCCACTGAAGCCGCCTCCGCCGCCACGGAAGCCGCCGCCACCGCCACTGAAACCACCGCCGCGGAAGCTGCCGCCACTGAAGGCGCGTCCGCCGCCGCTAAAGGAACGCGATGACGGAGCGCTGCTGAACGACCGCCCGCTGAAAGACGGAGACCTCGAAACGGAACCCGATCTCATCGAGGCCGGCGCTCGACTGCCGGACGCTAACCTGCCCATATTTCGCGAGGACCCGGAGGATGCGAGGTTTCGCGTCATCGTTGATGCACCGGTAGTGTTTCCTGCCCTTGTCCCGGTTTGCCGGTTCGCTATGGCTCTTGCACCGGCCCGAGCGTTAGCTGAACTGAGCCGCGACCCTTGCGCGGACCCGTTCGCCCCGGCGAGGCGCGAAGACCCGGTTCCCGTTGCGCGGGTAGCCGCATTGACCCTGCTCACCGTGCCATTTGCGTTCCTCACATGATTAGTGATCCTGCCGTCGTGATGTCCGTCGTGATGTCCGTCGTGATGCCCGTCGTGATGCCCGTCGTGATGCCCGTGCCTGTCGAAATCGCCCAGGACGAAGAAGCCGCCGAAGCCGTACCCTCCCCACCAAAATGGCCATGGGACCCAATCATAGAGATAGCCGTATGCCCAGGGGGGTGGATAATAACTCACAATGGGAGGGCCGTATTCGTCATAGTATTCGTCAACTTCAGACGGCTCCGCATATTCGGAGACCTCCGGGGGAGGAGCGGCAGACTCTGACCGGTATTCTGAACTTGAACCGGACTCATAATCATCACTGTATTTTCCGCTGCCCGCTTTGACCGGGAGATCCAGTGCGATGCTGACGCTATCAACGGCGCGAGTCGCATCGGCCTCCGACATATTCAGGCTTCCCGAGGATGCCGATCTTGCAGTGCTTTCCCTCACTTCTGCAATGATATCCGGCGTCATAGGATAGTCGGAAATCCACCCGTTTCGAGGCGCGATGTTGATTGAGGCCAGAGAGTTTTCAGATGCCGCTTCGTCGTGCGACGAGTTTAAATTGAGGGCCGTTGACAGTTCTATGGCAAACTCGCCTTCCCGCACCAGGGGTTGTTCGATAGGAGGACGCCCGGGGGTTGAACTAATAGCGTTCGCTGAGGCGGCAAATGCCGCCAGAACCAGACTTAGGGCAAGCAAAATCACAAGTGTCCTTTTCATTTAGATACTCCTTTCCGACGGACCGCCCGTCAACCGAATGCCCGTCAGGAATATAAACATTCAGAACTCTTATTGCTCTTACCCTCTTGAGATGTGCGGGCGATTGTTTTTGTCTACAAAAAGGTGAATTTTTCAAGACGAATTCAGGGATTCCGGATCGGAAACCGGCTATTCCTTTTTTTCCGCGTATCGGGCCAGTGTAAAGAGAAAATCGGCCAGCCGGTTCAGATATGAATGGACTCCGGGACAGTCGAGTTCACCGGCCTCCTTGAGCGCAATCGTCCGGCGTTCGGCCCTGCGGATAATTGTGCGGGCAAGGTCAATCGAAGCGCTCGCGGAACTTGCTCCAGGGTAGATGAACTGGAGCGGCATGGGGACCTCCTCCTGGAGTTTGGCGATCCAGTCCTCGAGCCTTTGGGTGTGCTCGGTCCCGATGGTATATTTAGGGTCCGGTCCCGTATCGGAGAGTTGGGCGGCGAGGACGACGAGATCCTCCTGTACTGCCTGTATCATCTCACGCATGTGCTCGTTGCGAGTAAAGGTCTTTGCGAGTCCGAGGGCCGAGCTGGCCCCATCCAGAGTTCCATACGCCTCGGGCCTGAGGCTCGCCTTGGAGACGCGCTCCCCCGTGAGAAGGCTGGTTGTTCCCTGGTCCCCTTTTTTCGTAAAAGTGAAAACGCTCATCGGGTCTCCTCTAAGATTGGATGGCTGGCTTATCCGCAGAACCTAGTCCGGGTTCGAACCGGTCTAGGGCTGTAAAGCCTGCCCGGTGCTGGAAGAAGAATTTCAGGAGTCAGCGGCAATTGGTGCTTACCTTGCCGGTTCTATGCGTTATACTTGGCGAAATCTTGACTTTGGATTCAGCCCTGAAACATGTTAGGCGATTCGGGTTGCGATGAAAAGAAAAACCTCGCGAGGGTGAACGATGTACGCATATATCCTTACCGTTGTGGGCCTCATTTGCTTTTTGGAAGGCCTGCCCTACCTGGCATCCCCCGACCAGGTCAGAAAATGGCTAAAGTGGCTCCTGTCATCCCCGAACTCCTCGCTCAGAATCCTCGGAGCAGCGCTGATGGTCGTGGGTCTCTTTCTCGTTTACCTGGGCCGCAAGAATGGTGGATAGGCAGCAAATCTCATTCAAACTCGAAGACTACGACTACGATCTCCCGGCCGAACTCATAGCCCAGCGTCCTGCTCCAGTACGGGAACAATCGCGCCTGCTGGTCCTTGAGCGGTCCTGCGGCGCCATAGGGCATTCGCGCTTCGATAGAATCGGACAATATCTGATACCGGGCGACCTGCTCGTCGTAAACGATACTCGAGTCGTTCCCGCCCGGCTCACGGGCCGAAAAGAAACCGGCGGCACTGTCGAGCTTCTGGTGCTCGATCCATACAAGCCGCCCGGCCTTGGCGCGCTTGAAGGCTACTGCTGCCTGACAAGAGCGTCAAAGGGCATTCGGGCTGGACAGTCAATCGAGCTTTCGGAGGGGATCTGCGCGAAGGTGATTTCCGCCCCGGTGAACGGCAGAGCGCAAGTCCGGTTTTCCGGAGCTTCCCGTATTCTGGATATTCTTGACCGAATCGGCCAGACGCCCCTTCCGCCTTACATCGAACGCGCGTCCGGGTGCTCCGCCGACGATGATCGTATGTGCTATCAGACGGAGTACGCCAGGCACCCCGGCGCAGTGGCTGCGCCTACCGCCGGCCTGCATTTTACGAAATCGCTGCTGGACAGGCTTATGGCTGCCGGGATAGAAATCGCCGCGCTGACCCTTCACGTAGGCTATGGCACTTTTGCGCCGCTAAGATGCGGTGACATTCGCGAACACCGGATGCACCCGGAATTTATCGAGATTGGCAAAAAAACCGCAGACGCGGTAAACAGGGCAAAGCGCGAGAGCAGGCGGGTGGTCGCAGTCGGGACCACTGTCGTTCGCACCCTGGAGTGGGTTCACGCAAAGGAGGGCGAAATAGCTCCTTTGCGCGGCATGTGCGATCACTACATCTATCCGGGCTGCCGGTTTGCGGTTGTCGATTGCATGGTGACAAATTTTCATCTCCCGAAGTCCAGCCTGGTCCTGCTGGTGTCGGCTTTCGCCGGTCGCTCCCGGATATTATCCGCCTACCGGGAAGCGATCCTGGAGCGCTACCGCTTCTTCAGCTACGGAGATGCAATGCTGATAAGGTAGGTTTCACCACCGATGAAATTCCAGATTCTTTCAAAAGATCCGAGTGGCAACGCCCGTGCCGGGCGGATTGAAACCGCCCGCGGCCCGGTCGATACTCCCGTATTCATGCCGGTCGGAACGGCCGGGTCCGTCAAAAGCCTTTCCCCCGACGAACTGGAGTCCCTCGGAGCGCAAATCATTCTCGGAAATACCTATCACCTCTACCTGCGTCCAGGGGACGAAAGGGTCGCACGCTTGGGCGGGCTTCACAAATTCATGGGCTGGGACCGCCCGGTTTTGACTGACAGCGGCGGATTCCAGGTCTTCAGCCTCGCCAGGATAAACAAGATCGAGGAAGAGGGCGTCCGGTTTCAATCGCACATCGACGGCTCCCGCCACCTCCTTACCCCCGAGGCGGCTGTCGGCATCCAGAGAAACCTCGGGGCCGACATCATGATGTGCTTTGACGAATGCACTCCTTATCCCGTTTCCTTTGGGTACGCCTCCGAATCCGTCGGGCGCACGATTCGCTGGGCCGGGCGCTCGAAGCAGGCCGCAGCCGGCTCGGGTCAGGCCCTCTTCGGGATAGTGCAGGGGAGTGTTTTCAAGGACCTTCGCGACATGTGCCTGGAGAAGCTGGCCGGGATCGGCTTCGACGGATATGCGATCGGGAGCCTGTCCGTGGGCGAATCGAAGGAGCAGATGCTGGAGGTCATGAACTGGCTTGCGCCCAAGCTTCCAGAGTCAGCGCCCCGTTATGTGATGGGGGTCGGCACTCCCGAAGACCTGGTCGAGGGAGTGCGCGCGGGGGTCGATATGTTTGACTGCGTAATGCCGACGAGAAACGCCCGAAACGGGACCCTGTTCACCTCGCGCGGCCCTCTTCACATAAAGAACAACGCATACGCCGAAGACCCGGGCCCTCTTGACCCTGATTGCGGCTGCTATACGTGCCGCCGCTTCTCCCGCGCATACCTGCGGCACCTATTTATCTGCCGAGAACTACTTTCGTATCGCCTGAACACGATACACAACCTCCACTACTATCTGGGCCTGATGGCGCAGATGCGGGCGGCAATAACCGCAGGCCGCTTCGATCTATGGCGGAGCGGCTTCTATGCGCGCCTCAGAAGTGATGAGTGACGAGCTTGCAGTGAATGGCACGAAATGGCACGAATTGGCATGGTTTTATGATTTTTTTCGACCGTGGCACCGTAAAATCAGCAAGGTATACTAGATTCAGTAGTGATTATCAAATCTTAAACGTTATCGCATCCATGTGTTTCGATCGCTTTCCCGGAGGGCGATTTACTCACCGTGTCGCTGCGTCTCCGCGTGTAAGCGCCCCCGTGTCTGTCTTTGATCTTGACTCCCCTCTGCCTCAATGATAGTCTGATTGTCTATCGGGACGTGGCGCAGCCTGGTTAGCGCGCTTGCTTGGGGTGCAAGAGGACGGAGGTTCAAATCCTCTCGTCCCGACCACTTAGTCCAAAATACCCCAAAACTCAGGGCCGTTCTCCTCGTGAGGACGGCCTTTGTTCGTTTGTGTTCCGGGGTATCAGGGGTCGGGTTT
>JBEKXG010000244.1:0-7025 GCA_049512295.1 Syntrophobacteraceae bacterium | reverse complement strand
TTCTGGTTATCGCCTGCCCGTGTGCGCTTGTAATATCTACTCCCGTGACAATTGTTGCAGGACTCGGCTCAGCGGCGCGAAACGGCGTGCTCGTGAAAGGAGGCGCCTATCTTGAAGCTCCGGCGCGGCTCAAAGCGATTGCTTTCGATAAAACGGGGACCCTTACTTTCGGCGAGCCCGCTGTAACACAGGTCATTCCGTTCGGCGACCACAGCGAGACCGGCCTTCTTGCAAACGCAGCCGCTCTGGAAGCGCACAGCACGCACCCGCTCGCAAGGGCTATTATCCGGCATGTGGAATCCAGAGGCATTAGCACCACCGTTGCGGACAAGTTCACAATTCTGCCGGGCCAGGGGGCGGAAGGGTCAATCGGGGGAAAAGCTTACTGGATTGGAAGCCACAGGATGCTCGAAAAATGGCAGCGGGAAAGCCCGGTTTTTCATGACGCGATCAGCAGGATCGAGGAGGCCGGGAATTCGCTCATGGTGATGTGGTGCGATGATCACGTCTGCGGACTGGTAAGCGTTGCCGACCAGGTGCGCCCGGAAGCTCGCAAGGCGGTTGCCGGTCTCAAAGCTCTCGGCCTGGAGAAAGTGATAATGATCAGCGGCGACAACCACAAAACCGTTGAACTGATAGCCAGGGCCGTTGGAATAGATGAATTCCACGCTGAATTGCTTCCCGGGGACAAGGTCCGGCTTGTCTCGGAACTCAAGACAAAATTCGGAGGGATTGCCATGGTCGGCGACGGAATCAACGACGCTCCGGCCATGGCCGCCTCAACCGTAGGGATCGCCATGGGCGCGATGGGATCGGATGCTGCAATCGAAACCGCCGACATAGCTCTGATGTCCGATGATCTGTCCAAAATACCCTGGCTGATTCGCCACTCCAAAAAGACGATGGCCGTAATCAGGCAGAACGTAGTTTTCTCCCTGCTGGTAAAGTCCCTGTTCATCGGCCTTGCGGCCGCGGGTATAGCAACTTTGTGGGGGGCAATTGCCGCCGACATGGGGGCTTCGCTCCTTGTGATCTTCAATGGAATGCGCTTGCTGAAGATTACCGGCGCAGGCGGCGGCAAAGAATATCCTGCGCTCTGCCGCTCCGAGCTCGCCTGCTGCGCCGGCCCGAGGCTATGAAGGCGGGAAACAAAAAACTGAACCCTTTTGGGACAGGAGGAAGGAAAATGAAGAAATTCGCCATCATTTTTCTTTTGGCCGCCGGCGTAGTTGTCGTTAATCCGGCGCTGGCTCAGCAGAACCCGTCTCAGACGTACCCCGAACAGCAGGGAGAAACGTTCGATCGGTTGCAGGGAGAAACTAATGCACTACTGGGGACAGGGTAACTTTTGTACAAAATGGTCCGTCCTGATCTCCCGAACACAAGGCCGGAGAGCCCTTTTGACGAGTTTGACGTTCGCCGCTATTACATTGATGAACAGAAAAGTCAGGAAAGCCAGCAGACAAACCGCGAACGGAAGGAGTAACTTTTCCGAACTAAACTAGTTTCCATCCGGAAAGGGTCCTTTTCCGCCCTGGCCGTGTCAATCTTCGGGCTTCCTTGTGCGGCGTACCCAAGTACGCCTCCGCGCAAGCCCTCGATTTCCTAGCCAGAACGAAAAATCCCTCCTTTCCGAACAGAAACCTCGCGGGGCGTGGAGTTTTTATCCGGGGTTTCCGGATGGACACTAAACGAACCGAACCAGGCAATGATGAATCAACCTCATAGAGCCGGACAGCACGCGCAAGAAGCTTCTCTATCGTCTTTTCAGCCACTGAAAGCCTTTCGGGGCGTTATACGTCATGCCACAGGGAGGTTGACCATGCAGACCAAACTAACTTTGCGTCTGGAGGAAGAGCTTATCCGGAAGGCAAAGAGGTTTTCCAAAAAATCCGGCAAATCGGTCTCCAGGATCGTGGCGGATTACTTCGATAAACTCGATGCGCCCCCACCGGAAGAAATCGAGGCGATCACCCCGAAGGTGGCGGCTCTCAGGGGAATCCTCAAGAGAACCGGTGTCGGGGAAAAAGACTACTACAGCCATCTTGAGGAGAAGTACCTTTGAGAGTACTCTTCGACACGAATGTCGTCCTGGATCTCATGCTTGATCGCGAGCCTTTTTCGCCGGATGCGGCCAGATGCTTCTCCAGGGTTGAGTCAGGTGAGATTGATGTAAGCAGGCGAGCCGAAACCCTGAATTCATTCAGATCGCCACAAAGAATCCAACCCGTTTAAAATGTCTTTGAAATCCTCGGGCAGAGGAGCGTTTGCCAAAACAGCGGCGCCGGTGACCGGATGGGTGAATTCAAGCCGTATCGCGTGCAGCATCTGGCGTTGCGCCTCCACCAGCAGATCTCGCACCGGGGCCGATTTGATGTTTCTCGCCCGCCTTTTGCCGCCTCCATAGGTCTCGTCGCCAACTACGGGGTGTCCGATATGGCTGAGGTGCACCCTTATTTGATGTGTCCTGCCCGTTTCAATCCGCACCCGCAGGAGCGCCGTCTCCCCCCAGTCCTTCTCGAGCCGCCATCGCGACAGGGCCTCGCGGCCCCTGTTCTGAAGGACCGCTATTTTTTTCCGGTCTGTCGGATGTCTACCGAGCAAAGATGAAACCTCTCCCTCACGTTCAGCCGGGACCCCATGCACCAGGGCGAGGTATTCCTTTCTTACTCCCCTTTCCTTGAACTGTCTGACCAGGTTTAGATATGCGCGCTCGCTTTTTGCAATAACGAGCGCCCCGGAGGTATCCTTATCCAGGCGGTGAACTATTCCGGGACGAAGTGGGGAGCCCTGAACGGCCAGGCGCGGTGAATGGGCGAGCAGGCCATGCACGAGCGTCCCCTCAGCATGGCCTGCGCCCGGATGGACTACAAGACCGGGCGGCTTGTTCACGATGAGCAGGTCCTCGTCTTCGAAAAGAATGTCCAGGAGCATCGGCTCGGGCGTGAGGGCTTCATCGGGTACCGGTCCTTGGATCCTCGCCATAATGAGGTCCCCCGCCCGTGTCTCGTAGCTCGGCTTTACGGGAGTTCCATTTACCAGGACCAGATATTGCCTGATCAGCTTTTTGAAATGGCTGCGCGAAAGGTCCGGGATCACCCTGCTCAAAAACAGATCGAGCCTTTGCCCGCTCTGTTCGTTCGAGACCGTGAAAGAATACTCGCCGCCTGGATTTGCCGTCTTTATCAATGGAGTCCGTCCAGGAGCCTCGCTCCTCTGCGAACACGAGATACGGTTTAGGGCTTGGCCGTAAATAAGCCTCGCAGGATGCACAATGCTGGAAGCGACGCAAATTCGGGCAAGGTTTTGCCTATACATGAATTGCCCCGTAAATTCAAATGCTTTCAGGATCTGCCGATTTCAATCGGGTTTTGCCCTCTTTCCGGACTCCAGGCGCGAGCCGAAAACAGGCGGACAGGCAAGAATTCCGGAAATCTTTGATAAAACATCAGGTTGGCAGCTTGTTAAAAAAATCTCTTGACTTGAAAAGCCGGTTTTTGTAGTGTTACCTTTAATGACCAAACTTGAGCATGCTCGGCGAATTGAAATATAGACCCGATCCCCGCCGGGGAGGTATGTGGTTGTAAGACGGCTCTTTGAGAAAAGTGGGGGGTGGGCGCTAGGTGTGAAATTTAGCGCAATTTACCCGCCCTGCGCCTGCCTAGATCATGGCTTCGCGGTATCCAGACGTTTTCAAGCGTGCAGGCGGATGAAGAACCTGTGCGTTGACGCTGTGGCATCTATTCTTGTTGTTGGTAAGGTACTTTTGTTTCTCACCCTCTTTTCGTGCTGGTAGATGGAGGAAAACGCTATGGCTGAAGCCAGTCCAAAGAAGAGTGCCGATGACGGGAAGGACCCCCGTTACAAAGGCATCGACCGCGTTCTGAAAAGACAGCAATTCAAACAAGACGCACTGATAGAAGTGCTCACCTCGGCTCAGGAGGCCTTCGGCTATCTGCCTGAGGAGGTGATGATTTACATCGCAAGGCAGCTCAAACTGCCATTCAGTTGGGTCTACGGAGTAGCTACCTTCTATCATTTCTTTTCCCTCAAACCGCAGGGAAAACACAACGCAATCGTATGTCTCGGAACGGCCTGCTATGTAGGACGAGCAGCCGACATAGTAGACGCGATTTCCAAAAAGTACAGCCTGGAGCCCGGCCAGACCACGCCGGACGGCGAGCTGACCCTGACTACTACCCGTTGCCTGGGGTGTTGCGGGCTTGCGCCGGTGGTCGTATTCGAGAACCTGGTTCATGGCAAGGAAGCCCCGGAAACCGCGGTTCAAAAGATAGATTTCGTTCTTTCCGGCGGGAGTCTGGGGACGTCCTTCGAGCCCCAAGCGGCAGAGGAGGAGACTGCGACGGCATAGTCGATGCAGAATCGGTTACAGCGTGAATTTTGCTCATATTCAAAGTTGAACATCGTGAATCGTTCAGAACTCAAGGAGAATACAGCGTTATGAACCGACAGGAACTCTTGGAAATGGCCCAGAAAGAACTGGACCGTCAAAAGCAATTCCGCTGCCGGCTGCTCGTCTGTTCCAGTACTCCATGTATTTCTTCCGGAGCGCTAGCAGTTGAGGACGCCTTGAAAAAAGCTGTGGAAGCCGAGGGGCTCCAGACCGAGATCGAAACGGTCGGGACGGGCTGTCTTGGCCCGTGCAGCCGCGGCCCTCTGATTACAGTTCAGTTCCCTGGAAAACCTGACGTCATCTACGAAGGGGTAACCACCGAGCTTGCTCCGCTCATACTTGCGAAGCACCTCAAAGGCGCGTCGGTCCCCGAACTCGATGCCAATACAGTCCCGAGCGACTGGCCCTTTTTTGAAAAACAGACAAAACTGGTCCTGGCCGAAGCTGGCGGGTTGGACCCGGAGAAGATCGAAAACTACATAGCCCGAGGCGGCTACACCGCTTTACTACACGTCCTGCGGGAAATGACCTCTGAGGAAGTTTGCGAAACGATGGTTAAAAGCGGCCTTCGCGGACGCGGCGGCGCGGGTTTTCCCACCGGCCTCAAATGGGGCATGGTCCGCAAGGCGCCCGGTGAACGCAAGTATGTAGTCGCAAACGGCGACGAAGGCGACCCCGGGGCTTACATGGACCGCACCCTGATGGAATCCGATCCGCACCGCGTGCTGGAAGGAATGGCCATAGCCGGTTTTGCGGTCGGCTCCGACCAGGGTTTTATCTATGTGCGCGGTGAATATCCTCTGGCGGCAAAGCGGCTGGAGAAGGCTATCCGGCAGGCGGAGCGCAAAGGCCTGCTCGGCAGCCGCATCCTGGAGAGCAACTTCAATTTCCGAATCGATATCCGCATGGGCGCGGGCGCATTCGTGTGCGGCGAGGAAACGGCCCTTATGCAGTCGATCATGGGACGCCGCGGGCAGCCCGTACCCCGTCCGCCCTATCCTGCAAACAAGGGACTGTGGGGCGGCCCGACCCTGCTCAACAACGTGGAGACATTCGGAAACATTACTTGCATCATTCTCAAGGGCGCTGATTACTACGCCTCTTTTGGCACGGAAAAGACCAAGGGCGCAAAGATTTTTGCTCTGGCCGGCAAGGTCAACAACACCGGCCTCATTGAAGTTCCCATCGGGATGACCCTGCGCGAAATCATCTATGACATAGGCGGGGGAATTCAGGGTGGGCGTCCGTTCAAGGCGGCCCAGACCGGAGGACCTTCGGGGGGCTGTATTCCGGCCGAATATCTCGATGTGCCCATAGACTATGAAAGCCTGCAGAAACTCGGCTCGATCATGGGTTCCGGCGGACTGATCGTAATGGACGACCAGAGCTGCATGCCCGACGTGGCCAAGTTCTTCATGGAATTCTGCATGGATGAGAGCTGCGGTAAGTGCGGCCCGTGCCGTGGCGGAACGGTGCAGATGCACCGCATGCTCACCAAGATCACGAACGGGAGCGCGACGATGGAAGACCTGGCAAAGCTGGAGGAGCTCTGCCTGATGGTGAAGGAGGCCAGCCTGTGCGCACTTGGAGGTACCTGTCCGAATCCCATCTACAGCACGCTCCGCTATTTCAGGGATGAATACGAGGCCCACATAAAAGACCACCACTGCCCGGCCGGAGTTTGCCAGTTTACGGAAAAGCCGCTCAGAATAGCTGCGGCTTGATGATCCAACAAGTATGAATCTCCAATGGAGGCGCCAAAATGTCTGTTGTCACACTTACGATTAACGATAAGCTAGTCAGCGCCCCGGCAAACGCCACGCTTCTTGACGCCATACAGGAACAGGGGATAGATGTTCCCACCCTCTGCCATCTCAAGGGGCTGAGCGAACGTGGCGGGTGCCGCCTCTGCGTAGTCGAGATGGAGGGCAGCCCCAGGCTGTTTGCCTCGTGCGTAACCCCCGTTGCCGAAGGGATGGTGGTTCTTACCCAAACCGAAAGGTTGATCAAGTACCGCCAGATGATGGTCGAACTGCTCCTGGCTGAGCGTAACCACATTTGCGCAGCCTGCGTCCAGAACGGCAACTGCGAACTGCAGACCCTGGCCGCAAAGCTCGGGGTCACCAGCGTTCGCTACGATTACATTTGTCCCGATCTGCCGATGGACGCCAGCCACGAACGCTACGTTTTGGATCATAACCGCTGTGTTCTGTGCGGACGGTGCAACCGAGTTTGCGACGAGGTGGAAGGCGCGCACACGCTGGATATGAGCGGGCGCGGCATCCAGTCAAGAGTCATTGCTGGTATGAATCAGCCTTGGGGGACCAGCCGGAGCTGTACCGGCTGCGGCAAATGTGTCCAGGTCTGCCCGACCGGCGCCCTTTTCAAGAAGGGAATGAGCGGGTCGGAGATGGTGAAGCAGCACGACTTCCTGACCTGGATACTGGATGGTCGTGAAAAGAAGATTTATCACTGGACCTGATAATCTGGTCATACCTTCTAGCAGGCTTTAGCAGCTGAAGAGGAGAGGCGTAGCATGGCAACATCGACGAACAGCAAACCTCGGCTGGCTACCGTGTGGTTGGGCGGGTGCGCCGGCTGTCATATGAGT
>JBEKXG010000243.1:0-7034 GCA_049512295.1 Syntrophobacteraceae bacterium | reverse complement strand
TAAGAAGAGGTGCAGATGGACGAGCAACTTTGGATGAGGTGCCCCAGGCTGGGTGGGGAGACGCCTTTCACATATTGCCTGAGGGAAGCCGGGGATATCCCATGTCCTCGGATCGTCGTCTGCTGGCAAGTCTACCTTCCGGTTGAAGCATACCTCAGGAAAACGCTTTCGCCGCTAAAGTGGGAGGAGTTTGCAGGCAGAAAACCAAAGGAGAAAATCGTATCTTTGGTCGAGTTGATCGAAGAGGCGAAGAGAAAAGCGGATGAAGAGTAAAGGGAACGAGTGAAGAGTCTTTTCTCTGCATCCGGCACCCGGCATGGGTTACCCGGCATCAGTTATGCCGGTTTGAGCCTTGCGCTCCTCGGGCCGGGCGCATTGGCTCTCATTTTTGAGACGTTCTTCGCCTCCCGGCGCAGTCTTGGGACGGCCCTTTCGGCCCAACTGACGCTCGTACTGATTTGCGCCTGCGTTCTGATGATTGTGCTCCGGTGGGAGCGTAAGAGGCTTTCGTCCGTAGGCCTCAAGCCCCTGGGGTGGCAGTCGATTGCGTGGGGAATCGTTTTCGCCGCTTTCCTTATCCGGGTCTATTCGCCTCTCCTGGGGCTGGCGATGGCTTTCGTCAACGTCCCTTGGTTCACCGAAGGTCTTTCAAAACTAGCCGAATACCCCATCTGGTATCTTGTGCTTGCTGTCCTGATCGGCGGCACGGCGGAGGAATTCCTGTACCGCGGCTACGCTGTCGAACGGCTGGCAAGTCTTACGGGAAGCTATTGGATCGGCGGCCTGATACCCGTATTCTTTTCGGGCCTGGCGCACGTTCCTGGATGGGGCTGGGCGGCCGCTTCGACGACCGTAGTATCCGACGCGCTCGGGACCGCTTTCTATATATGGCGCAGGGACCTGCTTGCCAATATCATCGCCCACGTCGTCACCGACTTTGCCGGCATTGTGTTTCCATTGCTCGTCGTCGGCCGGTGAGTTGTTCAACTTCCAGTGCTTTCCCGATTTCGCAAAGGGAGGATTGAGGATTTCTTGAACTGCGTCGAATAGGAGGATATCTTTACCGGGTTAAGGCATGCCCCTGCGCGAGGTCCTGCCCGGGGGCCGCTCCTCTCGATGAACCTAAGGAGCGAGGATGAATATCGCCGTCCTCATACCTGCATACAATCCATCCGAGGAACTTGTCCGTCTGGTGGAGCAACTTGCCTCCACAGACATCTCACGTGTCATTGTAGTAAACGATGGCAGCGACCCCGGGTGTGATCCCACTTTCCAGAAGCTGCAAAGGAGCGGGCGCGTCGTCCTGCTGAAACATGCCGTAAACCTCGGCAAAGGGGCGGCCCTCAAGACGGGTCTCAATTACGCATACTCGAATTTCGAGGGCCTTATTGGCATCGTCACTGCCGACGCCGACGGGCAGCACCTGGTGGAGGACGTGCTGAAAGTGGCCCGGTCGCTGGAAAGTCAGCCGGAAAGCCTGGTGATTGGGACGAGGGTTTTTGGAAAAAGCGTACCCCTGATGAGCATCATAGGAAATACCTGCACAAGACAGCTCTTCCGCCTGCTCGCCGGCAAGAAGCTCAGGGACACACAGAGCGGTTTGCGTGGTATTCCGATGCAATTTATCCCCAAGCTCCTCAAGATAGAGGCCAACGGGTACGAATTCGAACTGGAAATGCTGCTCGCCTGCAAACACGGCAACCGCAGCATTGTGGAGGAGCAGATCCACACCATCTATATCGACGGCAATAAGTCGTCCCACTTCAATGTTCTTCTTGATTCGATGAAGATATACTTCGTTCTTTTCCGCTTCATGCTGGCATCCTTCATGACCGCTGCCGTCGATTACGTCGTGTTCCTGACGGCGTTCAGCATTTCATCGAGCATCTTCCTCAGCCTGTGCGTGGCCCGCGCGATTGCTGTCTTCGTAAACTACACGGCGGTCAAAAACCTTGTGTTCCTTTCGGACCAGAAGCACCGGGTGGTGTTCCCTAAATATGTGTGCCTGGTGATCGTCAACGGGCTGATCGCCTACGGCATGATCAACTTCCTGGCCGCATCCCTGGCGATACACGTGGTCGCAGCCAAGATGATTTCCGAACTCACTATTTACCTTGGCAACTTCGCCATCCAGCGCGACTTTATCTTTTCAAGCAGAAGGAAGGACAAAGGGGGTGCGACCGATTGGAACCATTACCACAGCAAGCCGTCTCGGATAGCAGCCCTGTCGAGAAAAGTCATGACTTCCAAACTCATCCGCCTCATGGAGCAATACGGGAGCAAAGGTTGTACCGTCGCGGAACTCGGAGGAGCGAACAGTTGTTTTTTTGAACCGATAAAGAAGAAAATCGAACCGGGGCATTACCATATAATCGACAACAGTAAGGTTGGACTGCACCTTTGCCGGAGCATGACCTGTCCAGGCGGCCAGTCACCGTCCCTGCACGACCACGATGTTTTGGACCTGAAGCTGCCGTTCAAAGTCAACCTTGCTTTCAGCATAGGCTTAATCGAACATTTCCCGGAAGAGAACACGGCCAAAGCGATCCGTTCGCATTTCGAGCTTCTTGAACCCGGCGGGATAGCCGTGATCAGCTTTCCGACTCCGACCGTTTTATACAGGGTCACGCGTTTCATATCCGAAGTGTTTGGAATGTGGATCTTTCACGACGAACGGCCCCTTGAAAAAAGCGAGGTGGCTGGAGTAATCGGCGGCTTTGGGACCCTGCTCCGCGAGGAGACCGTCTGGCCGATGCTGCTGACACAATGCATCATGGTAGCAAGAAAAGAATATTGACAAAATAGATATAGAACCCGGAATGGAGGACCACATTGGCTTCAGATAAAAGCACGGAAAGGAAATTCATTATCACGGCTTGTCCGCTTTGTGGGTTCTTGCCCATGCGAGGTTATTCTGCGCCAGCCGGTTATCGGGATTTAGCTCCACTGCCTTTTCCCCTGCTTCAATTGCCTTATCCCACATCCCCAGCATGTTATAGGCAGAACAGATATTATTGTAAGCCAGGTCATAATCGGGCTTTAGTTTGAGGGCTTCCCGGGCGGCCTCGATACAGTGTTCGTAGAGTCCCGCCTGGTAATATCGGAGGCTCAGGTCCAGGTATTCTTCAGGGGTCCTGGAAGCTGCTTCGGCCGGAACGGCGTCCAGTAGGCTTTGAGCCGATTTCAGGTAGATTTGAGCTGGATTGTCATCAGGCGCAATTCTCAGGGTTTCATTGGCTGTCTCGATTACTTTCCGGTACTCCGACCGCAAGTAATGAACCTCCACCAGGAGATGTCCAGCCTCCAGGTGAGCGGGCGCAAGCTCCAGCGCTTTGTGCAGGACGGGAAGGGTCTCCTGTAACCTGTTTTGATTTCTCAAGAACCGGGCGTAGTAATAATAGCATTCCGGGTTGACGGCATCAAATGAGAGCGCATTCCGGAAATATGTCTCAGCTTCGGCCGTCCTGCCGGCGGCCTCTTTCAATATCCCCAGATTTATGTGCAGGTAGGCATAATACGGCAGTATTTCAAGGCCTTTCATAAAATACTTTTCCGCGCCGGTATAATCCGCTTTTGCCATCAGGGCCAGCCCGTAATTCATGAGGCCTCTGCCGTTTCGCGGGCTTTTTATCGTCACGTCGCGCCAGAGGGTTTCCTCTGACCTCCAGACCTCATTTCTCTGGTGCGTGCCCCAGGCGAAGGCGAGCAGCCCCGGGGCGACAAGGATGGCAACCAGTGCCCGGCAGACCGCTTCGGACCGAAAGACTTTCAATGCCCAAGTCAACCCGAGCGCCAGTGCCCAGGTTACGCTCATCGCCAGCCCCACAAAGGGAAAAAACATGCGGTGGTCGTTAGTGACCTCGGCAAGGGGCATTATACTGGTTGGGAACAGGGCGATAAGAAACCACAAAATGCCAAAGGAAATGGGACGAAGTTTCCGATACCGGGCCGTGGCGAATGCCGTGAAAAGCAGGCTCACGATGAACAGGCAGCCGAAAATGAAGCGGGGGTCAGCCATCGATGCCAGGGGCTTCCAGTCCGTGTCCGCACTTAGGTGGATGGGCAGGAGGAAGGTCACGAAGTAGTGCAAGATTACGTAAGGCTGCGTGATCACGTAATTAAAGAAGGCCGGTCCGCCGGAGACCCACGTGGCCGGAGTCATCTTCCCGACAAAGACGAGCAGCAAAGCACACGAGAGGAAGGCTGGGGCGGCGGCGCGTGCATAGAATGACGACCGATGAATGATGAATGATGAAATCGAGCTGTCGGCGGCGGCTGGAAGTGCAGGAGCGGGCCATGCCGCACGCTCATCGATATCGTTCCCAATCAGTAAGAGATAGGCCAAAAACAATACCGGAAATATCGCGGCGACAGGCTTTGCCAGGATTGCCAGGGCAACCGGGACAAGGTAGAGGAGCCATTTTCTGCAAACCGGCGAATATGTGAACGCGACAAGGGCGCAGATGATAAGCAGGGTTGAAAGCGAATCGGAACGGGCAATCACATAATTGATTGTCTCGGCATTTGCCGGATGGAGCAAGTACCAGGCAACTGCGAGCATTGCAATCAGGCGATTTATATCCTGCTTCCAGGAAAGGTCGAATACCCTGAGGAAGAGAAGAAACATGAGTATTCCCTGCAGGACGAAGAGAATAAAAGTTGAGAGATGAAAATAAAAAGGTCTGAGGCCTCCGCCCAGCCGATAATCCAGTGCGAGTGTGGCGTCCATAACGGGCCTGTAGGATTGATTTTGAGGAAGGGCGCTGGAGGTGGCTGCGTCTTTAAAAAACAGTGGGATGTTGCCGATATCGCGGATGTAAACGTTATTGACTATGGTGTGCGCATCGTCGAAATGAAAGTCGTTATGGAAATGATTGGAGTAACTTGCAATAATGAGAAGCAAAAGAACCAGCGCAAGGGAAAGTAAAGACTTGGAGCTTCTCATAAGGCACACTTGCCTCGAATCACGTATCGGTTCACCGCGGTCGGCAGAGTTTATTATCGGAATGATGCATCGAGTCCGGCGCGATGCATGCCGAACCGCACTTCGCAGTCAGGTCCCACTCGAAAGGGGCCGTGGAACGTCCGGAAGCCCCGTTTAATTATCATATATGCGAATCAAACGCGCAAGTGCTTTGCCAATGGGGCTGGTCTGCGCTCTTGCAGGCTGCTTCCGGCCCGCCTTTTAATTCTTCCTGGTCGTTCCGGAAGTTTTTTCGGGCGAAATCGGGTCCCGGGATTCGGTCCGGATGCACAGCCTACAATTTCATTTATTATTCCGGTCGAAACAAGCTGAAGCAATTGAGAAAGGACTGTGCTAATATGAGCTGATTTTGCAGGGCAGGCAAACACAATCATAAACCGGGATTACATTCGAAAGGAGTAGACATGAAAAGACAGTTGACAGTTCTCTTGATCGCTTTGGCCTTTCTTGCATGTTGTGTCTCCGCTGCATCCGCAAAAACTGCTCCCCGACCGTTGTGGGAACGTGGGCAATTAGTGGCAGCGCTTCGATAAAGGCTTACATAAACCACCCCGCTAAGCCCATCGAGAAACTATTGTCGTTAGATGTTGAGCTCTCCAATGTCGCGATGGTCGGGGAAGAATTTATCTTCGGGACGGCCACCGGCGGCACGGGGCCTTTTAGTGACACATTGCTTGGAATAAATGGGACCTATGCCGGGACCTATACTCTATCCAACAAAGGTGTTTTCACCGTTGATATTGACACGTGGATAGCATCCGTGCAAAAGGAGTTGTCCAGCCTTGTCAAGGACCTGGACTCAAGCGCTACCGTCAATGTCACTCGCAAAATGCTCACAGGTAAAGTCGTGTCGAAGACAAAAATACAAGGCACTATTGACGTGGAATTTATGGTCACCCTTCCCGACGTGAAAATCCAGACTACGGGTCTAAAGGAGTTTACGGTCCCTGTGAGCATTCGGGCTTCCCTAAGCGGTATACCGGCGCCGACAGCGGCGAAAACCACAGAGCTGGAGGCGTCGAGTGGAAGTGCCGACAGCGCCGAATCTGCAGCCACATTCATTTTCCAGAAACTCATCCTGCCTGTTATGAGTTTTGCCGGCAAGTAATGGCAGCTTTGGGGCAATAGCGAGCCGGGCGTCGTGCCCGGCTTTTTTGGGTGAGCCGGCTCCCCGTAAACCCCTTAACCGGCGCGCGTCCTGGTTTCTTTGAAAAGGCCCGGGATGGAGCTGATTTTCCCGCCCGGACCTGAAACAGCTAACAGGCGTGATAGGCGTCCATGCCTGGCTTGCCGCCGGGAATCCCGAGTTGTACGGTGAGGAACCTGAACCAGTACGGGCCGGAAATTCTTATCACCTCGGCAAAGACGTCGAGCCATTGCCCCTTGGTAAAAACGGCCGTGGCGCCCAGCTCATAGCACTCCTGCAGCTCATCCCAGTCGGTCGAATCGGTCAGGACCACCACATCTATTTTTCTGAACCGCGATGCCGAGTGGTGTTGAGTCAAGATTTTTATGGCAGGCAAAACCTCGCGGAGCGCGGGGTAAACAGCTAAATCGCTCAATCCCGGCAAAAGATTCGTTGACCGGGCGCCGATTGTGCGCTTATTTTCTTTTTGGAGACACGGAGACACGGAGACACGGAGACACGGAGACACGGAGACACGGGGGGCCATGGCTCGAAGAGTTACGATCAAGTGGCATGGTTGGGTTGTACTTCTCGCGAGCGTCGCGGCGGCGCTTGCGGCGTCAAATCTGCCGGCCGGACGCCATGTGGACCTTTTGGGCTACGATCTGCTGATGGCTGCTGTGCCTCGCGCACCGGCCGGGCGGGATGATGTTGCAGTGGTGGGGATCGATGACGACGACACCATTGCCGACCAGCGGCTGCGCGAAGAGGTCTCGGACATGCCGCGGGTATTCCGGCGCGACTACCTCGCGAAAGTGCTCGAAGCCCTGCTGGATGCCGGGGCTGCCGGAATCGGCCTGGATATCGTGCTCTCCAGTTCCGTATACAAAACGTGCGACAAGGAGGCGGACCGCAAGCTCAAAG
>JBEKXG010000242.1:0-7040 GCA_049512295.1 Syntrophobacteraceae bacterium | reverse complement strand
GATGGTGATGGCGCAGAAGGCCGTCAATCTCGCCGGCCAGGTCAAGGTGCTCAGTGAGGCCGAATATCCAACCAAATATGCCGGCGTTTACATGAGACCCGCTGAATCGAGAAAGATTTTTACTCAAAGAGGATGGAAAGAAATAGCTGCTCTTCAGCTGCGCAACCCCATGCACCGTTCCCACGAATATCTGTGCAAGATCGCTGTAGAAGTCTGCGACGGCGTTTTCATTCACTCCCTGGTCGGCAACCTGAAACCCGGCGATATTCCCGCCGAAGTCCGCGTGAGATGCATTGATGTTTTGGTTAAGAATTACTTCGTGGAAGACAAGGTTCTTCAGGGCGGGTATCCGCTGGATATGCGCTATGCCGGTCCCCGTGAAGCCCTTCTGCATGCCACGTTCCGCCAGAACTACGGGTGCTCCCGCATGATCATCGGCCGCGACCATGCCGGCGTGGGCGATTTCTACGGCATGTTCGAAGCCCAGACCATTTTCGACAAGATCCCCAAACCGGCGGGCGGCAAAGCACTTTTGTGCACGCCGCTCAAAATCGACTGGACCTTCTACTGCCATAAATGCGACGGCATGGCATCCCTCAGGACCTGCCCACACGGCAAGGAAGACCGCGTTCTTTTGAGCGGTACCGCACTGCGAAAAGGTCTTTCCGAAGGAACTCCGATTGCGGATCATTTCGGCCGGGATGAAGTGCTTGACATTCTTCGTGAATACTATGCAGGCCTGGAAGAAAAGGTTGAGATCAAGCTGCACGGCGCTGCAACGGGCGAATAACCAAATTGCTATCGCCTGATTCAAGAAAAGGAGATGCGCTGAAAAGTGCGTCTCCTTTTCTTGTGGATTCAGCCCTTCTTCTCTGGCATGTTCACTCATCGGTCACTGTGATTTGCTGCCAATCGGTGGACTAATGGACAAGTATTCGTGCTTTGAGCACCTGAGCGCTCATGAGACGAGGGGCGCCGACTACGAAGTGTGCTGGCGCCGCGGCAGGTCAGGAATTGCCGTAATAAGTATTCATGGCGGCGCAATAGAGCCGGGGACTTCCGAGATTGCGGACGCTATCGCCGGCGCTGACCACTCATTCTATACTTTTAAAGGGGTAAAGAAAGCAGGGAACAGGGACCTCCATATTACAAGCACCACCTTCGACGAGCCTTGCGCCCTTGAAATCCTTCGCCGCTCCGAGATCATAATCTCGATACACGGCTGCCGGGGGCAGGAAGAAGTTGTCCATGTAGGCGGACTCGACTCCAAATTGAGACGACGCATCGGAGCAAAACTGCGGATGGCCGGCTTTGAGGCGCCTCGCGGGACGTGGAGTTTTTATCCGGTATCCAGAACCACCGCCAGAGCCAGCCAAGTCTGCCAAGCCTGCCCCGGACCACGATCCGGGGGACTCGATCCAGGGGCGGAAGACCCGAGAAACCCTTACCGGACGGAAACGAACTTAAGGGGTCTGGATAAGCGCAACATCTGCAACCGGTGCGGGCATGCCGGGGGCGTACAATTGGAGATCAGCAAAGGCTTGCGGGCCAGGATGCTCGGAAGCCTTTCCCACGGAGCAGGCCTTCGTTCCGGAACTTTTCCAGGGTTTATCCAGGCGGTGCGCGAGGCGATCGAGTCGATTACGCTAGATGTTTCCCTGCTCGATCCGGGCGATTTCCCCTTGAAAAAGACCCTGTTTAAGGGTTAGCATAGTTGGTCTTCTTCTTTGAGAATCAGGTAATTACACACGAAATCGCCTTTTTGCGAGAATCGAATCGAATAAATGGAGGAGTCATATGGCTGATGCTCAAAATGGCAACCGGACGATTCTTGTCGCAGGCGGGGGCATATCCGGGTTGAGCGCCGCAGTGGAAGCTGCCGAAGCGGGTTTGCAGGTAATCCTGGTCGAACGGGAACCCTCTCTTGGCGGCCGCGTCGCGCGTATGAACAAATACTTCCCCAAGCTATGCCCACCTCAATGCGGACTGGAAATAAACTTCCGCCGTATACGCAATAACCCGCTCATTCGTGTCATGACCATGTCAGAGGTGGAAAAAATCGATGGAGAACCGGGCAATTTTACGGTCTCAATCCGGATCAAGCCCCGGTATGTGAATGAAAAATGCACGGCCTGCGCAAAATGCTCGCTAGCAGCCGAAACGGAGGTCCCAAACCCATTCAATTACGGCTTGAGCGCCGTAAAGGCAGCCTACCTCCCGCATGAATTCGCATACCCGATGCAATATGTGATAGCTCCGGAGATAATCGGCACGCCGGAGGCCGAAGCCGTAAAGGCTGCCTGCGAATATGGGGCGGTGGAGCTGGATATGGCCCCCCGAACCGTTGAAGTCAAGGCCGGAGCAATTATATGGGCCACCGGATGGACGCCTTTCGACACGTCCGCAATATCCTACTACGGGGCTGGAAAGCACCGGAACGTAATCTCCAATGTGGTCATGGAACGGCTTGCATCCGCTAATGGTCCCACTAGGGGCGTCATACAGAGACCCTCCGACGGAAGACCCGTGAAGAAGATTGCATTCGTTCAGTGCGCCGGATCAAGAGACGAAAACCACCTCCCCTACTGCTCCGGGGTCTGTTGCCTCGCCTCGCTAAAGCAGGCGACCTATCTGCTCGAACAAGACCAGGAGGCGAGCGTTTCGATTTTCTACATAGACATCCGAGCCCCGGGCAGGTACGAGGCCTTCTTCAACAAGGTTGGTGAAGATGAGCGCGTAGCACTGGTAAAGGGCAAAGCCGGGGAGATCACGGAAAACCCCGAAACAGGAATGGTTACCGTGCAGGTTGAAGACCAGGCGACCGGGAAAATACTCAGGGATGAATTTGATCTCGTCGTTCTGGCTGCAGGCATGGTCCCGAGCACGGCCAAGGAGAAAATCCCTTTCGAGGCAGCCTATGACGAATATGGCTTCGTTCTGGCAAATGGGAATACGCCGGGCATAATCGGCGCCGGGTGTGTAAAAAGACCAGCCGATGTGGCCTCGAGCGTTCAGGACGCGACTGCCGCCGTTCTTCGGGCTATCCAGGCTTGCAGGAGGTAGAGGATGGAAAAGAAAATCGGCGTATATATCTGTTCGGGCTGTGGGATCGGCGAGAGCATGGACTTGGACGCCCTGTCGTCCGAAGCGGCGCAGTACAAAGTCGCAGTCTGCCGCCAGGACCCTTTTTTGTGCGGACCGGAAGGCGTCTCGCGCATCGTGGCCGATATGGACGGGGAAGGCATCAACGGGGCAGTGATTGCAGCCTGCTCACAGAGGGTGATGACAGACGTGTTCGCTTTCACGCCCGATAAGATAATCGAGAGGGTGAACCTTCGCGAGCAGGTCGCGTGGACCCAGCCGGCAGGGGAAGAAGACACCCTCATGATGGCTCAGGACGCTCTCAGAATGGGTATTGTAAGGGTGAAGGAGTCCGAACCGCCGGAACCTTTTACAGTGGAAAACCTCAGTAAGAGAATTCTGGTCGTTGGCGGCGGACTCACCGGGATGACCGCTGCAATGGAAGCCGCGAGCGCCGGATATGAAACAGTCCTGGTCGAAAAAGAGCCAAAGCTCGGCGGCTATCTCCAGGGCGTACACCGGCTGCCTGCCTGCCAACCTCCCTACGAAAGCCTTCAGGAATTCAATTTGGACGATATGGCAACCTCGCTCGCGGCCCAGCCTGGTGTAACTGTTTATACGGGCGCGGCTGTGGCTTCGATTTCCGGCGGCCCATGCATGTTCGATGTCGAAATCGGGCAAAACGGATCGACTAACTCCGAGCGGGTAGGCTCGATAATCCTGGCCACCGGGTCGGTGCCTTACGACGCCACAAAGCTGGAACACCTCTCCTATGGGGCATCTGCAGATGTTATCACGGCCAGGGACGTGGAAGCCATGTTCAAGAACGCAGAGGTAAAAAGGCCCTCGAACGGTCAGCCGGTCAAATCCGTCGCCTTTATTCTTTGCGCCGGCTCACGCGACCCGGACCACCTGCCCTACTGTTCGTCCGCCTGCTGCGTGGAATCTTTGAAGCAAGCCAAATACTTCAAGGAAGCCGACCCGCAGACGCAGGTCTATATTTTTTATAAAGACATACGTACGCCCGGAAGCTACGAACTGCTCTACAAGCAACTGCAGAAAGAAGGCGTAATTTTCGTGCGTGGCGCTGTTACGGGCATAGACGACGACGGTTCAGGCGGTTTCGTGATAACTTCGGACGACGTGCTGACCCGGTCCCCGGTCATGTCGGAAAGCGTTGACCTGGTAGTGCTGGCCACCGGCATGGTCCCGACAAGCGCCCTGGGCGAGCCTTTCAAGGCGCAGGCCCCCCGGGAGGGCGAAGAGGAGCAATCGCTGGTCCCGGCCGACAGCGTTCTTGTTTCAAACCTTCTCAACCTCAAATACAGGCAGGGGCCGGAGTTACCCGCCCTCGAGTACGGGTTTCCCGATTCCCACTTTATCTGCTTTCCTTATGAATCGCGCCGCACGGGGATCTATCCGGCAGGCTCGGTTCGCGCACCGATGGATTACGAACGGGCGAAAAACGATGCAATGGGCGCGGCCCTGAAGGCCATCCAGTGCGTCGAAATGACTTCCCGGGGAAAGGCCGTCCACCCCAGGGCCGGAGACCGGACCTATCCGGAGTTTTTTATGCAGCGCTGTACTCAGTGCAAGCGCTGCACCGAGGAATGCCCCTTCGGCGCGATAAACGAAGATGAAAAGGCCAATCCTCTGCCCAATCCGACCCGTTGCCGCAGGTGCGGCGTTTGCATGGGGGCATGTCCGGAAAGGATCATCTCTTTTAAGAATTACTCCGTCGGCATGGTCGGAAACATGATTAAGAGCATCAATGTGCCCGACGAGTACGATGAAAAACCGAGAATCCTTGTCCTGGCATGCGAAAACGACGCCTATCCCGCCCTGGATATGGCCGGGATTGGACACCTCTCCTATAATCCATGGGTCAGGTTCCTGCCCGTGCGCTGCCTGGGATCGATGAACCTCGTCTGGATCGCTGACGCCCTCGCCAAAGGAATCGACGGCATTCTGCTCCTGGGATGCAGGCACGGAAACGACTACCAGTGCCATTTCATCAAAGGGAGCGAACTTGCCGACATCCGCATGAGCAAGGTCCAGGAAACCTTGAACAGGCTCGTGCTGGAATCAGATCGGGTCAGGCTTGAGCAGGTTTCGATCACCGATTACAACCGGATTCCGGAGATTCTGGACAGTTTTGCCGAAAAATTGCAGACCATCGGACCCAATCCCTACAAAGGGTATTGATCCGGTCTGAATCCGCATTGCGCCTGTAAATCAGACTGCAAGGAGCACTCGATAATGGAACCGAAAAACATCCTGCTGGAGATGAAGGATTATATAGTTGAGATGGGGGCCGAGACGATCAACTGGTGCATGCAGTGCGGTCTCTGCACAAATCTGTGCCCCTGGAGGCTCGTGCCCGGACGAACGAGCGAGGAGTTTAACATACGACACATGCAGCGGCTCGGCCAGATGGGGATCGAGGGGTTCGAGGATGAGAACATACTCTTCGCCTGCTCGACCTGCGGCATGTGCCAGAATAACTGTCCCCGGGAAGTAAAAATCATAGATAACGTCAGGGCGATGCGGGCTAGCATCATTGGCGGAGGAATGCCGCCCGCCGGACTTCGCCCGATCCTCGGAAGCTCCCACGCAAACGGAAATCCGTGGGCCGGCCCGCGCGAGAAAAGGACCCAGTGGACGGAAGGCCTGGACATCCCCAGGTTTGGACCGGACACGGAGTACTTCCTCTTCGTCTGCTGCCATTCATGCTACGACCCGCGAAGCATGAAGATCGCGCGAAGCATAGCGCAGCTTCTTCTCCGGGGCGGGGTGAGCTTTGGAATAATAGGAGTGGAAGAGAGCTGCTGCGGCGAGAGCATGCGCAAGATCGGCGACGAGGAACTCTTCCAGAAGCTTGCAGAAGCAAACATGGGGCTTTTCGCCGCAAATGGAGTTAAGAAAATTATTACGACATCTCCGCATTGCCTGTGGAGCTTTAAGAACGATTATGCCCAACTCGGGGCCGAGTGGGAAGTTTTTCATTATACCGAGGTTGTCTCGCGGCTGGTTGCGGAAGGCAAGATCACTCCGAGCGCAAAATCCGGCAAGAAGACCGTTTTCCACGACCCCTGCTATCTCGGAAGGCACAGCGGTATATATGATGCGCCCAGGGAACTGCTGGCCTCGATTGCCGGAACTGAAATAAAGGAACTCCAGCGCTCCCGCGAATCGAGCCTTTGCTGCGCCGGAGGAGGCGGGCGCATTTGGGCCGAAGTCCCGATGGGCGAGCGCTTCGGCGAACTTCGAGTATTGGACGCCATCAGCGCCGAAGCGGAAGTGCTCGCCACCTCGTGTCCCTATTGCGTGAACATGATTACCGACGCCTGCAACAGCCTGGAAAAACAGCACTCTCTCGAGATCAAGGAGCTTTCGGAGCTGCTGGTGGAGGCTCTGTAGGAGTTACCATTTTGATTTATGGATTCAGCATTGAGGAATTGAGGAATTAATCCCTCGATCCCTCAATTCACGATTCAGTTGCGAGGAGAATTCAATGGCAATCACCCTGGATGATTTGAGATTGCGGGCAATCGACTATCTGCTTGCCTCCACCGAGGATGGGGAACTCATACTCGAGCCTTTCTGTTCCTGCGGGTCCAGTCTCGATGAGAATTACCACTGCGCGCAATGCGGAAAGGTCTGCGACTGCAGATTCGTGGCATGCTCAGGCCCGCAGGCGCTCGGCATTGTCGAAAAACTAATTTCCGGAAATCCCGGCTTCCGGAATTTCGAAGCATCGTTGCTGGTGAGATAGAGGAATTCCTGAATGCAATCAGCTCCAGCGGAACAAAATCTGACCGAAAACAGTCCCTTTCATTTCGCCTGCCATGATGCTTTGCCGTGTTTTACCCAGTGCTGCAAAGATGTAAACATTTACCTCACCCCCTATGACGTTCTGCGGCTCAGGCAAGCAGTTCGGATCGGGTCCTCGGAGTTTT
>JBEKXG010000241.1:0-7046 GCA_049512295.1 Syntrophobacteraceae bacterium | reverse complement strand
ACGAAGTTCCATAACGCAAATGCACGAGGTGAATAAAGACTCGGGCGGTTTTGCCCGCAGACGCACCATCAGGTGAGGATTTGGCCGTTTCTTCAGCAGTTCGCTCAATATATTGGTATCCAGAAGATACCTCACTGTTTTACCTGCCCCCGAAACACTCGCGGTATATGCGTTTCGCGTTCCTCAACGATTCGGTCGATAAACTCGAAGAAATCATCTTCGTCGTCCAGCCATCCTTTTGCCTCTGCAAGGTGTTGGGACTCCAGGGTTGCGGGCACGAGCCTGGCCATTGGCTTCCCTCGCTTCGTGATGACGATCTGCTCTCCCCCATATGCTACACGCCCGAGAAGCTCGGATAGATGCTTCTTTGCTTCCGCCACATTTATGGTCTTGCGAGTCATTGTCGCCTCCATAGTCGATCAGACATGGTTATGTTGACCTTATTTACTCGGAAAGTCAATGACCAGGCAAAAGTGGAGCACGGTTATGTCTAAATTTAAGCTTCTTATGGCCGGACAGAAATGGTATTGGATAAGCTGTAGCGGTTTTGTGCGGGTCGTCCCGATTAACTTAGAGTCCATCCGGAAACCCCGGTTGAAACACTAACAGTTTCCTATTCGGAAAGGAGGGATTTTCCGTTCTGGCTAGGAAATCGAGGGGTTGTGCGGAGGCGTACTTGGGTACGCCGCACAAGGAAGCCCGAAGATTGACACAGCCAGAGCCTGCCCCGGACTCGATCCGGGGGCGGAAAAGGACCCTTTCCGGATGGAAACTAACTTAAGAAGTTTGAAACAAAGGGGGGCAACAAGGATGAGAAGCTTCAAGTTAATTACAGTTTTCCTGGGGGTTATGCTTTGGGTTTTTGGGTTTCACGCAACTTCATCAGCTCAAACCAGCAGCAGCAAGATAAACAACAGCAAGGTCGGTCGGGACATGCGGGACGTAAGGCAGAACCCTGCCGGGACTTTCGACGGCTCTGGAAAACGGACGACTACCTCGCAGGGTGTTTCCGGCACAAAACCCAGTCCGGTCGGACAGCCCAAATCCGGATACAAACCCCCCGCGGCCCATTCGATGAAGAGTGTGGATACCACTCCTGTTCCGCCGCCGTCTTCATCCAAAAAGAAGTGAGGCACGAATAAGTCCACAATATCCGAGTGGGCTGGGCCAATGGATAATACTTCTTGCACGCGCCGTTCGATGATTCATTAATGAAGGGGCTCACGATGGCTCCGCCTGGAACATTTTCAATAGTCTTTTTCACCGCCGCTATACTGGCAGTCTTTTCTGCCCCCGGTTTTGCGGCAACCCCTTCTGGCGGCCCCGATCCGATTGAATTTCGCGCCAAATCCGAGTCTTCCTTCCCGGCCGGAAATACTTCCCATACGGTGGAGCCCGCCACCTGCCGTCCGGACCTGCTCAGGCCTCTATTGGACCAACTGCTTGCCGATTATTTATCGGCATCGCTGCGAAACGATGCAGGCGCTCGAAGACATGCGCTCAACGTCGCGGCCTCCGTGGCCGTGCAGTCGAAAATACGGGTTGGAGACTATTGGCCGGCACGGCAGGTAAAGCGGTATAGTTCGTGGACCGGCAAACAGAAAGAGAAGAAGCTGCAGGCCGATGGCTTTTTGCAGTCTGCGGAAAGCTCATTCGCCGATGGCCGCTACAGTGATGTTGCTGTTGCGGCCAGGTCTGCCGTCGATCTCTATGCCTGGCTGAGCGACAGGGCGGCGGAAGGAGATGCGCTCCATTTACTCGGGCAGGCCGAGAGAAAAATGGCCGATTATGCCTCGGCAATATTGCTGCACGAGCGCGCCCTTGTCCTTGCCCGAAAGGATGCGGACAGACTCCGGCAGGGACGCAGCCTGATAGATCTTGCCGATGTATACGAGCGCCAAAAGAACTGGCGTCGAGCCGTGAAATTATACCTTGACGCTCTGCGAATATTCAAAATCCCGGCTGAATGGCGTGAGGCGGCGCGGGCACTGAGACAGCTCGGGGATGTCTACGTCGCTGCCGGCGACTTCAAAGGCGCTTACGAGGTCTATTCCCGTGCCCTGTCGTATGCGGAAGCCGCGAACGATCCAGTTCTCATTGCCGAGTACAACGATTATCTCGGGTATTGTTACCGGGAGCTCGGGGATTACGAAAAGGCTATCAAGCACCACCGCAGGGCGGCCAATGAGGCGGAAAGGATAGCGGCGCCCGGAGCCGGCGCAAGGGCCCGCGCCCGTGCGTTCAACCATTTGGGGATCTGTTTCCAGGCTGTTGCCGAGCAAGCCGTCTCTGAAGCAGAGTTGATCAAAGGTCGTGAATTCTATGCGGTTGCAGCCGGCTCGGAAGAAGAGGCGCTGAGACTTTCGAAGGAAACTGAAGACCGCTGGCGTCAGGGCTACGTGCTGAGGGCGCTGTCCACTATTCATCGTCAGCTCGGGATGACTCTTGGTGCAGAGGAGGCTGGCGCAGAGTATGAGAAAGCCCTGAATTATGCGGACGAGGCCCTGGAATCCGCGCTGTCCATGAGAGAACAGGAGTGGGAAGGCCTGGCCCTTCACCAGAAGGGGTTAGCGCTCGCGTTTCTGGGGCGGGAGTCCGAGGGGTTGGCCGCGTTCCGGCGTGCCCTTGAGCTTTGGGAAGGCATCGGAGATCTTTTGTCGGCTGGATATGCACACCGTTTTATCGCCAGGCAGTTCAAGGAATCCGGCGGAAAGCTCGCTGAGGCGGCAATGGCCTACGATCTGGCCCGCACGGCGTTTCAAAAGATTGGTGATGCGGAACTCGAAGCATGCGTGATGACGGACATGGCGCGTGTATATGGGGCACTCGGTCAAAGAGAAAAGGCCGCAATACTCTATGATGGCGCCATAACCAGGCTGGAAGGCGTGCGTTCCAAAGCGGGGTTCCTCGAGTTCAGAAAAGCTTTAATGGGAAAAGTCTTCGACCGGTACGAGGAAGCCACGCTTTTCATGCTTGAAAACGGACTGGACGAGCGGGCTTTCAGGCTTGCCGAGAGCATGAAAGCCCGGCTCTTTCTCGATCAACTGGCGGAGGCGCGCGTTGATTTGAGCAAAGGCATCGATCCGCACTTGAAGCGTAAACGCGATCAGATAGAAAAAGACCTCTCCGATGCGACGAACGGCATCGCGGAAGCTTACCTCAAACAACCGCCTGATGCGGCGGCAATCTCAAGGCTGCATGACCTGCAGGAACAGCTTGCGGATCAACTCGACAGATTGAAAAAGCAGATACGGCTCAAGAACCGCGTCTACGCGTCGGTTCAGTATCCGGAACCGGTATCCGTTCTCGAGTTCCGGAGAAAGGTGTTGAAAAATGATGAAGCGCTGATCGAGTATCTGGTATCCAATAGAGGCGTCTTCTGTTTTGTCGTTACAAAAGAAAAATTCCAGGTTGCCAGATTGCCGGTCGATGAGGGTGCTCTCAAGGCGGGCGTCGAGGGGCTTCTGAAAAACCTGGCGAATGGGCTGCGACCTGGCGGGGACTATGATTTGCATGCCGCCTCGGAGATTTACGGCCTGCTGCTCAAACCATTTGAGTGGGCAATGCAGGGGCGCACTCTCTTCATAGTCCCCGACGGCATCCTGGCGAGGCTGCCGGGTGGCATTACGTCATCGAACAGCCGCCCGTCCAATACCTGCAGTCAGCCTCTGTTCTTACTACCCAGAGGGCCGGTGGTCCCGGTGGCGCCAAAAGCCGCTTTTTCATGGGTTTTGGAGACCCGGTCTATGATTTTGAGAGCTTCAAAGCCGGCAAACCTGAGTACGGACAGGTTTCATGCAGTGGGGAAAGCAGATCCGCCACGTATTTGTGCGTTGGTGGAAAGCTGGGCAGGCTCGAGGGGAGCGGTGAGGAGGTCAGGGCCATAGGGCGCATTTTCGCTGACGCAAACCGAAGTGACAAGGCTCATAAGGTTTTTCTGAGAGCCGATGCTACAAAGGAAAACGCCAGGTGTCCCGACACGGCGCTCTACGGATACATTCACTTCTCTGCACACGGCATTCTGGCCCCTGGTCTTCAGGCGATAGCCCTGAGCCGGATCCCCGACGACAACGAAGACGGGTTCCTCACGCTCGGGGAAATAATGAACCTGAGATACAACGCGAGAGTGGTGGTGCTTTCAGCCTGCCAGACCGGCCTGGGCTGGGCCGAGCGTGGAGAGGGAATAACCGGGCTTACCCGTGCCGTTATGTATGCCGGGAGCCCCTCAGCCGTCGTGAGCCTTTGGAGCGTTGACGACGAGGGAACCAGAGACCTCATGGTGCGGTTCTATGACAACATGATCCGCAAGGGGGGCGGGACGGCTCAATCTCTGCGCTTCGCCAAACAGGAGATGCTCAAGACGAAGTACCGCAGCCCGTTTTTTTGGTCGGCTTTTGTGATGTACGGTGAATAAGAGTATTGAAATCACTTTTTGATTAAGTGGCCGACATGACTATTTTAATGTAAGAATTCTATCCACCTTGGATTTGACCATCATCTTTATCAGTCTCGGCGTGGTGATTTTTCCCCGGGCTTTTCCCAGCTTAATGGACGCATCGATAATATCCTTGGGCACATCTGGTTGCTCGGATTCAGGTTTTCGAACCAGACTAAGCGAACCCGTAGGGCAGGTGGAAACGCAGAGCCCGCAGCCGATGCAGCGATCGACATCCAACCGTACCCTGTCGGAATCGAGCGTCAGAGCCTCCATCTGGCAGCGATCCACGCAGACGCCGCAAGTTTGACAGTTTTCAGGATCGTAGGCTGCAAAAAAAGGACTGACCGCCATTGCGGCAGGCTTGGCCTGACGCTTGAAAATTTTCAGGACCTGGCAACAGCAGCCGCAACATAGACATATCCAGAGAGCATCTTTGGCGTTGGCGGGCTGCAGGACGAGTCCGGCCTCATCGGCCCGTTTGAGAATATCCAGCGTCTCCTGCAGGTCAATCACCCGGCCCACGCCATTCCGTTTCATATAATCGGCCGCCATACCGAAATACAAACAAGTCTCCACGGGCTTGTCGCACCCCTTTCCCATCATGGCGTGCTCACGGCGGCAGATGCAGGGCCCAACCGAAAACCTCTTATGGGCCCGGACCAGTTCCTCAGCCATCTCATACGGCAGCACTTTATATTCCGGAGTCACACTGCGCCCAATTGGAATGGTGCGCATTTGAGGGACTTTCCAGGACTGTTCGGAAAGGGCCGGTAAATATTCGTTCATGTCCCGTATAAGCTCTTTGTCGAGATCGTTCACGTGGTACTCCCAGATTCCGACAATATATTGAGCCGCCATGTATCTAACGGGACCTGCTTCCTGTTCCTCCCTCAAAATAAGCCCCTTTTTCGCCATTTCCTCCAGACGACGAGCGCTCTCATCCCGCGGCATCCCGGCTCTCCGGGCAACGACCCGCGGCTCCTCCGGAAGCAGGGTAAGATAAGGGGCGAGTTTTGCTTCCTCGGGGGTAAAGAGCCTTTTCAGGATACGCAGTTCCACACCACTTTCAGTGGGTGGAAAGCCGCCCGGAAGGTTGTCCAAATGCCCGGCCAGCCTTTTATAGATTTCCTGTTCCATGGCATCTTCCTTTCGTCTGTCGCCCATAAAATGCAAAACGCATTGTAAGTTACCCTGTCCGAACTGAAATATCAACTTAAGCCTGGGGGAAGCGCAGCGGCCGTGGGCAAAACCGCACTCGAATTCACGTGAAGAATAAGTATGATTGGTTTGCCGATATGGATATTCGCCGGCGATGCTGCCGCCGAAAAGGATGGCCTGAAATGTGATGTGAGGTGATGTCGGATAAGGGTTCGAGTAGTCTTTGAGCCAGGTGGGGAAGACGGTTTCACCGCCGTGGCGCCCGGCCTTCCCGGTTGCATCAGCGAAGGCGAAACGAGGGATACAGGTCAATCAGCAGGCAGGTGCGTGTGAGGCGGCCAATTCGCCTTTCTCCTTGCGAAGTCCGGCTTTTGCTCTTCCGTTTTACTCCATCATGAGGGGTGCAGCACCGGTTACGGTTTTTTTTCTAAGCCTTCTGCTGCATCTTTCAGCCCCAGTCGTTCCAGGGTTGAAGGAGTGGGAGTGCCGGATTTTTCATCCCATTCCATTAACTTATAATAATCACTCTTGGAACGTTCCAGATCTTCTCGCAGGTACTTCCTTCCTCCTGCGTCTTCCTTTTCGAAGTAAAGGTCATGGAAAATGTCGTCCGCACGGGTTCGACCATCTCGTGCGGCTATGGCTCTCTCTAATGTGCAAAGCATTTGTCCCTTTCGATAGGATTCCTCCTCGCTCATCTCATCTCCTGTAACTGCAGAATAGAGGCGGGATTCAAGGGAGGTATCTCCCACGTGATCGGCAGAATTGGCATTGAACAGATAAGGGAAAAGGATGTCACACACAATGTAACTGTCCTTCAGAGCGGAATGTTCATGATACCGCTTTACCACGGGGGCGGCCCATTTCCAATTCAAACTCTTTCCATCCCGCTGAAAAAATTCTGCCGCTTCTTCTGAACCATAGACGGCCTTCATCACGGGTTTGAGAATAGGGAAGATTTCTTCCGGTACAGCCGTCAGGGCGTTCTGCCCGATGGTGAAAGCAGCACCCCAAAGCATGGAGATGTAGCTGTGGGAGACCATGCCGTCCCGGTTGTCCAGTGCCCAGATCAAAGCCAGGTGAGGAACCGCATACCCCGTGGGAAAGCCTCCCAGATAGACCCAATGTTCACGATAACCGCCGAACTTCCCCGCGCGGGGATAATACATCCGGGAGAGTTCTTCGGCTTTTCCTCCAAGCTGGGCAGCCGCACGCACTCCCCCGTTGGCGAGAATGTCTCCGAACCCTTCTCGAGTGGCCATTTTTTCAAGAAGCACGGAAATGAACTTCCAGGAACCGATTTCTTCAAGAGGAAGCCCCGTCTCTTTCTCTGAAATCAGCTTCTCCCGATAGCAGTCCGAAAGCCAGGGGATGATGGCCATCAACTCATAGGAGTTAATTCCGAAAAGGTCAGCTAATTTGGCAGCCTGCCAGGTGATTTTGCTATAGC
>JBEKXG010000240.1:0-7079 GCA_049512295.1 Syntrophobacteraceae bacterium | reverse complement strand
TCGTTGGTCACATCAGGCACAGTCCAAAATGCCACCATGTCCGCCAACCACAGGTTGGGCACTGAGTAGACTTCACCCTTCGACGCTGGATCCTGATGGTAGTGAATCATGACGTTGTAGCCGGGACAATTGTTCACACGGATCACTTTCTTGGCTCTCGCCAGCTTCTCATCGAATCCCGGCAGTTGATGGGATGCTGCACAGCCGCAGATGCCGGACAGCCATACTTCATCGAAGTTGGCCAGGTCCTGTCCGATCATCGCGCGCGCACCCACCACAATCGCATATTTCTTGTCGGGATCAACGTAAGGCGGTATGCTGTTGATCGTCCACTGGCATCCAGGGCACGCTCCACCTACAAATTCCATCACATTTGGATACCGGTTGACGACTTGAGGCACAGGTCTCAGGTACGGATATTTCACCTCTTCAATTGTTCTGCCCAGTACCTCGATTTCACGCATGTCCGCGGTGCCTACCCCGTCCTTCATGCCAGCCTGATGGGCGGGAACTTCCATCGGGTGGAAGCCCATGATCGCACAGGCCACCGAACTGAATGCCACTACATCCGAGGAGGCCAGTACAATCCCCGGCTTCGTCACAAGACCCGCGTGCGGTCCGGAACCTTCCATACCCTCGATGCCATCGAGGATGTTGAGTTTCAGGCGGGGGCCAAGGGCTTTGACGACGTCTATGGTGGTAAAGCCGTTATCAAGTTGATTCTTGTGGATAAACGTCCTCTGGCTGTTGTGAAGGGCGCCTATCCATGATTTGATACCAAGAGTGACGACCTGCACGAGATTCGTTTTCATCTTGGGAACATTGATGATGACATCGGCCTCCACCAGGGATCGTGGAAGCTTCACCACTGCAAAGCACCTGCCATTGGGCACAGGGGTGTCCACGTAGTCGTCTTGGTCCCAGTTCACGACCCCGTCTGCACCGCCCCGCATGGCGGCGTCATACATGCCGGTCACTTTGAAGGTCGTGAGCGGGTCGCCGTGCCACCCTGTCTGTTCACCGACCCTTACGTAGGCGCCCGATTCCTTGAAAACCTTCACCACGGCTTCCACCATTGCCGGGTTAGTCACTTCCCCTTCTTCGGGCTTCGTTGCGGCGATCATGTTCGGCTTGATCATCACCTTATCAGTGGGCTTGACAAACGCTTTCACGCCACCCAGCAAATTGACGGCTTCTCGAACCGCCTTTTCAGCCTGGCTGTAGTCAGCCGCCTTGACAATGGCGACCTTGCTTTTTTCCTTCGGTGATGGGGTCTCGACAAGCCTCCGTTCGCTGGCTTTGTCCAAATAGGTCTTCATGGCATACCTCCCAATATTCAGTGAGATTCCTTTTCCCCAACCTCTGCGCACACTCAGGAACGCAGATCCACATCCCGTGCTGCGGCCATGGGGATCCATACCATCCCTCTCCCGTGACAAGACCACGGGAGTTCGCGTTCATCCGGATTTGGTCGTCTCACACCGAGTAGCGGCACAACTGGTCACCGCTTATCGAAATCCTTATCATCGACGAACCACCCGGTCAGGGCGGTCTTACTCAGCCCCGGCCCCCGGAGGCGGGGAATATTCGCCCCGCCTCCGGGGCACCTGCGTTCAGCTTCAAGCCGCCAGCTTACCGCCGGGTTTCCTCATTCCCATCTTTTCCTTGAACTCCGCAGGCGAAATGATCTCTCGCCCCATAAGTTCAATAATCTGTTTGAACATGTTGAAATGGTCGATGTTTTTCTTGATCATGTCGTTGCGGTGCGGCCACATCCATATCGTGTCTTCCATTCCGATCCGAATGTTGAGGCCCAACAGGAGCGCAAAGATTGCCAGGTAACTCGAAGCTCTACCCGATGCGCAGACCACGATCTCGGAGTCTTTGTCGATTTCTTTGATCCGGTTGACATAGTGCATGAGCACCTCGACCATGGCCTTGGGATTCTGCATTGGAGATCCGCCGGGAAGCGTCGGGAGAATGATCCAGTAATAGGGTTTTTCCAGAAGCCCGGTCTTGATGAGGTATCGATCTGCGTTGTCGATGTCTCCGTCGCTGTACACGGCGATCTGCACTTTAACGCCAAGCTCCTGGCAGATGCGGGTCTTTTCGATCATCACGTGCGGAGGCTTTACAAAGAGGGTGTCGCCGCAGTAAGCCGCCACGGTATTGACGGGGGTCTGATCGAAGAGACCGTCTTGCAGGCATTCGATCATCTTGGGCCATTCTCCTGCCTGGAAGGGAACCATGCATCCGCATACTATCCGGTCCGGATACGCTTTTCTGACGGGATCGATCACAAAATGGAACAATTCGGGGTCCAGCACATTGTATCCCTGCTCGTCCCGCACATGTATGTGGATATTGGGGGCACCGGCCTCGAGGCAGGCCATGGCCTGCTCCTTGATTAGTTCGGGCTGCACCGGGTGGGCTGGATTGCCGCTTGTGCTGTAGAATGCTCCAACGACGGTCTGTGAAATGAATACTTTCCGGGGTATGTCCCAGGCTGGCTGGACTTCTACACCGATCCCGAATTTCGTCCCATGTGGATCAACAATCTCTGGAAGTCCATAGGGAATCCAAATGCACTGGAACTCCTCTTTTCGTCCAAGTGGATTCACATCTTTCTTCCACGCATCGACATATTTCCAATTCACCTTATCCGCCATAGCGATCTCCTTCGTTAAGGGTTGCGGAAAGCACACTCCGGAGTGTCATATGACCCGAGTGTCGTACGACCACAGACATAGTGAAACGGAGTTGAGGCAAAGTAAATACGAGAAGAATACTAGAAAAATAGCAGCAGGAATCTTATGCACGAACGAGGATCTTGCGAGGAGCGAGCATCATTCCCATACTCGCGCCTAGAACCGTACTCATCACTTAGGATGATGTCCCCCCTGAGACAGGGAGTAGAGGTGAGTTCTCAGGCTCACTTTCTGTTTGTTTAAACCGAGCTTTTTCCGAAGATTATTTCTGTGAAAATCGACACATTCCTTGCATACCCCCAGCAAAGAGGCTATTTCCTTGCTGGTCTTCCCCAATTTCAGGAGCTGGACCACTTCCATTTCTCTCGCTGTTAACTTCGCAATCCCCGAGGAGACACCGTTTGCCAGGGACGAAGTGATGTTCGTCAGACTTGATTCGATGAGATCGACGCAGGTCTTTTGCTCGATGTCCATTCGAGTTCTTTTTAGTCTCTCTATCCAGGGCGAAAGCGTCTGTTCCAAATTCGTGAGCAACCGTCGCTCCAGTTGGCTCCTGTCTTCCTCCCTGAGTGCCAGCAGAACTCTCAAGGCGGTCTTCATTTCCTCGACACCCGGCCTTACAGCAGCCAATCTCACCTCTTCTTCGACTAAATCCTTCTTAATCGCCTTCCGTTCAGTGACATCGAGGCAATACATGGCGGTGCCGGCCAACCTCCCGGCCTGGTCTGTGACCGGAGACAGATGGACATCCCAATGGCTCATCGCATAGCGTCCATCCTTTAAGACCCCTAACTCGAAGTCATAGCAGCTTTCTCCCCGGCCTGAGTCTCTAACATACCGAAACCACGTGCCGGAGAATTTCTCGCTCCCGGGCTTGTAATCGAAGTGACTCATTCCCACAGCCTTTTCCGCTGTGTAGGGTGTGTGGCGGCGAATGAAATCTCCATAAGTCCGGTTACATTTCAGCAGCACAAAATCTTCATTGAATAATGCAAAACCGGCAGGCAATTCGTCTATGAGCGGTTCAGCAAGGAGTCGCTCCCAAACGGCCTTCCGTTCTGTCTGCGTCGTATTCAAAACCCCTTTGTGAAGCTCGGTTACTCTTTGGTTTAGATCTCTGTGGGAAATCGTGCATTGCATCGGAGTCTCCTCTGCTATCTCCTGCGAAGGCGCCTGCGGGACGAGTGGAATACCGGCTCATCTATAGCGTATGGTCCTGCCAAACATTGTATGCCCTTCGAAAACCGGATCATCTTTCAGGGGTAGTCCAGTCGAAGGCGGAATTCCGGTGGTGAGGCGGAGGCGGAGGATGCAGATGGAGCTTTGGGATCAGGGCACTAGTTTTTCCGTGGGGAATCACCGCCTAAGAGAGTCTCGCATTGAAATCGGAAATGAAGCGATCCGAGCGTATACGAGAAACTCCCCCTTATGGAATGACAAGCTAGCACAAATCTTGAAAATTACAAGATAAAAGTGTGAACTACAAGTTCCAGGTTTGCCTCGGATCAGTCCGCGCCCGTGTCAAAGGTCTACCTGCCCGCAGGAAGACCGGATGATCCGTATCGGCACAAGTGAGTCAAATCGGCATTCCTTCCTTTCCATGACTGTGACCTGGAAAATCATGTAAGCGAAGGCAGTCGAGGTATCCATGGTACGGGCAGACTGACGGGGCTCACCCGGCGAAGATAGGCCGGGGGTCTCCTCTTACCAGTTTCTCCAGAACATTGTATGGCTGGGCGCCGACCACCATGCGGCCTTTGGCCGCAAACGTCGGGACAGCCTTGACGCCACAGCGGCGGGAGTATCTCCAGTCATTATCCACTGCCTCTTTGTAAGTCTCTTTGGACAAAACCTCTTCCACTCCCTTGAGGCCAACCGATTCTGCCAACTCAACCAAAACCGGAATCCTGGCAATGTTGAGTCCGTCAGCGAAGTAGGCTTTGAACACCGCCATGTGAAACGCTTCTCCTTGATTCCGGGATTCGGCCCATTTCCCGGCCTCCTGAGCCTGCCGGCTATTATACGTCATAGTTCTCACGCCGAAGGGCAGGCCGCAGTCGGCCGCCACTGATTTCAGACGATCCAACATAGCGGGAATGTCAACATCCCTCCCGGCGAAAAGCTCATCCAGCGTCCGGCCCTCTTCAGGCGTCTCAGGATGCAAAGGAAAAGCAATCCACTTGACCTCGAGATCGTATGCTTGCTTGAGTTTTTCAATACGCCCGGTAATGAAGTAGCACCAGGGTCAGATGTAATCAGAAAAGACTTCCAAAAGAACTCCGCCTGCCTCAGTCATCACTTCTCACCTCGTTTGCAGTCACACGATGCTCGTCCTGTCGATTCTGATACATTCAACGGGCAAATGGGGGGGGTGAGAGAGAATATACCGTACTGGCTGTGCAGACGCAAGCATAGAGTAACACTACAACAAATAATCCTCGGATTTTTCGCACATTCCGGGAGTCAAAAATCAGCAGCCGACTTTCATGAAAGATCGGCCTCGATCCCTAAAACGTACTTCGACCCTACTGGCTGCTCATGCCGAGCTTTTTTTTCATTTTCCGGGTAATCGACTGGCGGACGGAATAGAAGCCTTCCCAGGGGTCCTTTGCCAGAGACGATAGCCTCTTGCGGATATTTTCGATATTGTAGGTGTCGGGTCTCAGGTCCATACCGAGTTCACCCCATCCGACGGGAGCGGATATCGGAGCGCCCCGCTTTGCACGCGTCGAATATGGTGCGATAAACGTTGCTCCCCTCCCGTTTCGCAGGTAGTCTATAAAAATCTTTCCCTTCCGCTTTGCCTTGGACATCGTGGCGATATATTCCCGCGGAGATTCGCGCACTATGCTCCCGGCAACCGTGCGCGAAAATTCCTTGACCTCGTCCCACCGCCCCCGGGGGGTAAGCGGCACCGCCACATGGAGCCCTTTGCCGCCGGTTGTTTTCAGAAAACTCTCGAGGCCCAGGTCCGACAGGCGGTCGCGAAGAAGGCAGGCGGCAGCGATCATTTGCTCCCAATGGACGCTGGGGTCCGGGTCCAGGTCGAATATCATCGTGTCGGGCTGCTCCAGCTTTTCCTCGCGGCTTCCCCAGATATGGATTTCAAGCGCGCCCATCTGAACCAGTGCGGTCAGACCCTCGGCATCGTCCGCCACGCTGTAATATTCCAGGCCGTCCTTTCCCATTACAGGGATAGAGCGAAGTGCTTTCGGGGCCATATCCCCCGGATGTTTCTGAAAGAAGCACCCGGCCCGCCAACCTTCGGGGCAGCGAACCAAGGTGAGTGGCCGTCTCTGGACGTGTGGCAGCATCCAAGGGGATACATCGGAATAGTATTCGGCCAGGACGCGTTTGGTGATTCCCATTTCGGGGTAGAGAATTCGATCGGGGTTGGACAGCGAAACGGAAGATATATTTTCCATCGGCTCCCCTTTAGGAAAGAGGGGGCGATTTGTTGCGCCGGACGGCTTCGGCGCGGGACCCGCCGGCAGGGGAGATTCGGGATCTTCGCGGACCACCTCTTTTGGGTCCTTGTCCTCTCTTAGTCCTTTAAATGATGGATGTCGCAGGATCCCTTGCTCCGTCCGCTCCGAGTACTCGACCTCAGCCACCAGCTCGGGGCGCACCCAGTGAACTCTCTTTGTCCCGTACCCCGCAGGCGGATTTATCAAGGGGGGAGTGTCCGTCTCCATAGAAGTGAGCCGAGGCGCCAGAACGCTCAGCATCTTGTCGTTGAAACCGGTACCCACTTTGCCCGAGTAGACCAGATTGCCGGAAGGATCGTAGTGCCCGAGAAGCAGCGCGCCGAAACCGGTACGCGATCCTCCCGGTTCGGTGAACCCTCCGATAACGAATTCCTGGCGGTGAAAGCACTTGACCTTGACCCACCGGCGGGATCGCGTCTGTTCGTAAGGGCTGTCCGCCTGCTTGGAGACGATGCCTTCCAGCGCCAGCCTGCATGAGTGAACAAAAACGGTACTCCCGTCCCCGCGAATGTGGTCGGCATAACGGATATGCGACCCGTTTACGGAACATGTTTCGAGTACCCGGCGAAGGAAGTCCTTGCGTTCGATGAGCGGGGTCCGGGTGAGGTCGTATCCCATGCAGTGCGGAATATCGAATGCGTAATAAACGAGCCGTCCTCCGCCAATGCCCTTCAAAATATTCTGGAGCGCTTGGAAGTTGGGTCTGCCCCGGGGATCGACGGCCACGATCTCGCCGTCGATAATGGCGTCTTTCACGGGTATGTGGAGGGCGCTTTCATAGATTTTGACGAACTTGAGCGTCCAGTCTTTTCCATTGCGCGAAACGAGGCGAATGCGCCCATCCGAAATCATGCAAAGAATGCGGTAGCCGTCATATTTTATT
>JBEKXG010000239.1:0-9661 GCA_049512295.1 Syntrophobacteraceae bacterium | reverse complement strand
TGGTGATTGCCCTGGACAAAATAGATCCAGAAGGGCATCGCCATATCTTCTGCTTCATAAAGGCCCAGTTTGGTATCTCTGAAAATTGTGTCAACCTTGCAGGTTCGGCTCACCCTTCCCCACACAAAGACCTCGGACCAGGCCGCGGTGCCCTCCGTGAACCACAAGTACGGTTCTTGCGGGTTCCACCTGGTTTTGTACCCGTATGCGTATTGCACTTTATGGAATAATTCGTGCGCTGAGGTTGGCTGCCGGATGCCGCTGTTATTTACCCAGCAATGCGCATTGAACTGAATCGGACCGTTCGGAGGATCGGCTAACCCGTAGCAGTCAAAGTCGTGGAAAACCACCTCTATCTTGTCACGGCCGGGGGCCATATAAGGGTTTCTTCCGAAGAGCGCCGTATATTTCCCCCAGGCCGTCTCGAGATATCCCGCTGTCTGCTTTATAAGTTGGGGATCGCTGATGTTGTCCCTTGAATGCCTGCTCCTGTTTGTCCATTTGAGAACGAAGTGGTCGGTTTCATAGCGGTTCTCAAAGAAAGGCATGCGGTCGTTAACGGTGTGGTTCTGAGCGAAGACATCGATCTCGGGAAAAAAGCCGGTGCACGCGGCCATAGTTATCGCTGCGACAAGGAAAATCGCTGCGTTAAGCTTTGGAAATCTCATGACTTGTGGCTCCTGAGGGATTTGGCTGCAACGTTAAACGAAACAGACAAACAAAACCCCGGCGGTTCTGCGCGGCGATTCAAAACAGCGAACTTGTTCTGTTGACGGGGTTGGGCCGCAAAAGTTACTTCAGGTCTGGATTTCAAGGATCTCGATGTTCCGGATGCCCTTCGGTGTCTGAACCTTTACTTCATCGCCCTCTTCGCGCCCGATGAGGGCTTTGCCGATCGGAGAAACAACAGATATTGTTCCCGCTTGAACGTCGGCCTCATATGGACCGACCAGCCGATATGAACTGACCTCGCCGGTTTCGAGGTCTTCCACAATCACTTTGCATCCAAAGATGATTTTCCCGTCCACGTTTTGAGGCAAATCGACTATTTGTGAGTTCCGGACCTTTTCGCTCAGTTCCTGAATCTTGCCCTCTATGATGGCCTGTCTTTCTTTGGCGGCCTCGAACTCGGCGTTTTCCGAAATATCCCCGTGGCCGCGAGCTTCCTCAATGGCCCTAATGACTGATGGGCGATCTTCCTTTTGCAGGCGCCGCAATTCACCTTTAAGCTTCTCGTATCCCGTCCGGGTGATGGGGACTCTGGGCATCCCAGCTCCTTTCAAAATAAAATATGCGGTCCCATTTAACGTTGAGGCCAGCGGATGTCAACTGGCATGGAACCGCACGGTTGTCCGGCTCTTGGCTATTTTTGTGTATTTTAATACTAAAATTGAAAAGGCTTCATCAAAAAGTGTATGTGGGAGCGCAGAGAATTCAAGGCCGGCAAGGTATCACAGAATTCGGTCTCATTTTTTCGCAACGGCCCATTTTGAATTACCCTCAAGCGTCAGCCTCGTGATAAAGTAGACGGTTGAAAATTTGGAAACTGCCACATTGCGCCAGCTTCCCCCGAACAGCGACTAAACGCGGTGATTCAGAAGCGGTCCTCCAGGACCTTGTGAGGAACTCCTATGGGCTTCAACCGGAAAGACCTTCTGGGAATTCGCGACCTGGAGGTCGCCGAAATTGAACACATTCTCAATTTATCCCATTCTTTCAAGGAAATCAATGAGCGGTCCATCAAAAAGGTACCCACCCTCAGAGGCAAAACGATCGTTCATCTTTTCTACGAACCGAGCACACGCACGCGGACTTCCTTTGATATAGCGGCAAAAAGACTAAGCGCGGACACCTATTCGATAACGGCTTCAACCAGTTCGATAGTCAAGGGCGAGACCGCGTTGGATACCCTCAAAAATCTGGAGGCCATGAAGCCTGACGTGTTCGTAATACGCCATTCCGCTTCCGGCGCACCGCACATGCTTGCCCGCCGCACAACGGTGTCGGTCATCAACGCCGGGGACGGGATGCACGAGCACCCTTCCCAGGCCCTGCTCGACATGCTGACCATCCTTGACAACAAGCCCGGGCTGGACGGCTTGAACGTCGTTATAGTAGGGGACATATTCCACAGCAGGGTGGCGCGTTCCAATATCCTGGGCCTGACAAAAATGGGGTCCCGAGTGGTGGTATGCGGCCCTGCAACACTCATTCCTCCCAACATCGACACTATGGGAGTTCAGGTGTCGAACCGGCTGGAACAATGCATCCCTGATGCCGATGTAATAATGATTCTACGCCTTCAAAAGGAAAGACAGCAGCAGATGTTGTTGCCTTCACTGCGCGAGTATGCAACATGGTACGGCATAAACGCTGCCCGACTCAAGACGGCAAAAAAAGACGTTTTGATCATGCACCCGGGTCCGATGAACCGAGGGGTCGAGATCAGCCCTGAAGTCGCCGACGGCCCCTATTCGGTTATCCTGGACCAGGTAACCAACGGTGTTGCAGTCAGGATGGCGCTGCTCTATCTGCTCGCGCAACGGTAGTTTATCTGCTGTCTACATCCGGCTTTTTGCGAAATGAGCGCGAACATCGAACTTGGCCCTGACAGGCTCTCGCAATTCGAACAGATTGACGTGAGCGGCAAATGGATTGTCCCGGGCCTGATCGATATGCATGTTCATCTGCGGGAACCGGGAGAAGAATACAAGGAAACCATAGCCTCGGGAACGCAGGCCGCCGCAGCCGGGGGATTCACCTCGGTGGCCTGCATGCCTAACACGCACCCGGTAAACGACAGCGCCGCAGTAACCCAGTACATTCTGGAGAAAGCCAGGGATGAGGGGTCCTGCCGAGTATTCCCCGTTGGAGCCATAAGCAGGGGGATCGAGGGCAAAAACATCTCCGAATACGGTGAACTGCGCGCCGCAGGCGTTATAGCCCTGTCCGACGACGGCCGGCCGGTCATGAACAGCATGCTAATGAGGCGTGCGTTGGAGTATGCTAAAACATTCGACCTGCTCGTCATAAGCCACTGCGAAGACCTGGACCTTTGCGGCGGAGGGCTTATGAATGAGGGTCCCGTATCGACACGGCTTGGCATGAGGGGCATTCCGAGGGCTGCTGAAGAGATTATGGTGGCCCGCGACATTCTTCTCGCAGAGCTTACCGGGAGCAGGCTTCATTTAGCTCATATCAGCACTGCCGGGTCTGTGAGGCTCATACGCGAGGCTAAAAGACGGGGGATTCCCGTCAGCGCGGAGACCGCACCCCATTATTTCACTCTTACCGAAGAGCTGATCTCGACCTTCGACTCCGTCTACAAGGTTAATCCTCCACTCAGGAGGAGCGAGGACATTGAAGCTATCAAGCAGGGGCTTGCCGATGGGACTATCGATGCAATTGCTTCGGATCATGCGCCTCACAGCTCGGTAGAAAAGGACCTGGAATTCGAATATGCCGCAAATGGCATGATCGGGTTGGAATCATCCCTGCCTCTCATTTTGCGGATCATGCGCGAAGGCGTCCTTACTCCAATGGAAGCAGTCGCAAAGGTGTCGTGCAACCCCGCCCGCATCCTTGCAATCCCCTTCGGCGCATTGCGTAAAGGGACGCCCGCCGATTTGACTCTTATCGATCCGGAAGTAAAATATACGATTGACGCGAGCCGATTCAAATCGAAGAGCAGGAACTGCCCCTTTGACGGAATGGAAGCGCAGGGCAAAGCGGTTATGACGCTTGTTGGAGGCAGGGTGGTTTTTTCCGGCTCATAATCTTGTTTCCGGATAGTGACAATGCCCAGGGATATCAGCCCCCCAAAAATTCTTGTCGTGGACGACGAAATGAGCATGCGGGAGCTTCTCGAAATCCTGCTGCTAAAGCACGGCTACGACGTACAGTGCGCGGAAAGCGGCGTTGAAGCGCTGAACGTAATCCAAAGCCAACCATTCGATCTGGTCATAACAGATATCCGTATGCACCCTGTAAACGGGCTTGAGGTACTGAAGCAATGCAAGTCGATCTCCCCCCGGACCACTGTAATAATGATTTCCGCATACGCCAGCACTGAACTCGCCGTAGAAGCCATGAACGAAGGCGCCTACGATTACTTCCCCAAGCCGTTCAACAATGAGGAAATCCTCTCGGTGATTTCCAATGCCCTTAGCAACAGGTGCTACGATCAAACTTTGACTAAGCCCCAGGAAGGCCCCCTTTATTTCGGCTGCCTTATCGGCGAAAGTCCGCCGATGCGCAGGATTTATGAAAGTATTCAGAAGGTGGCCAAAACCAGCAGCAACGTCGTGATAACAGGCGAAAGCGGCACAGGCAAAGAGCTTGTAGCCAAAGCGATCCACCGCCAGAGCGCAAGGCGCGACCAACCTTTAATGATTGTCAACTGTGGGGGCGTCCCGGAAAACCTGATCGAAAGCGAGCTTTTCGGCTATAAGAAAGGCGCTTTCACCGGCGCTGCGGCAAACAAAAAGGGGCTTGTCGAGGCCGCACAGGGTGGGACTCTGTTCCTCGATGAAATTGGAGAGCTTTCTCCCCTTCTTCAGGTCAAGCTTCTCAGGCTCGTCCAGGAAAAAACGATCAAAATGGTCGGTGGGACCGAAGACATCCCGGTCGACGTCCGGATCATTTCGGCCACGAACCGCGATCTCGAACGCATGGTGATGGAAAAGACTTTTCGCGAGGACCTCTATTATCGGCTCAACGTGCTCCCCATCCGCATCCCGCCTTTGAGAGAGCGCCGGGAGGACATCCCTGTGCTCGCCCAGTATTTCCTATCGAAATTCACAAAGGATTTCGGCAAGGACATCCACAAAGTATCTTCCTACGCCATGGATATCCTCTGCAATTATGAATTCCCGGGAAATGTGCGGGAATTGGAGCACATAATCGAACGCGGCGTAGCGATGGAATCTTCCAGGATCATCCTGCCGGACTCTCTTACGCTTTCGATGTACCGGCGAAAAGAGCACCAACAGGCCGCCGCTCCGGTTGTTCACGAAATTCCAATCGATGGTTTCGACCGGGACCAGCATACGGCCGAAATCGAAAAACGACTGCTTCAACAGGCTCTGCAGCAAACAGGCGGCGCAAAGCTCAAAGCCGCTCAACTGCTCGGGATCACCTTCCGTTCCTTCCGATACCGGTTGCTGAAATATGGACTTGTCACTGAGGACGAATTGAAGGCGCAGGGGGAGTAGTTTTAGTCATCCTCTGATCTAAACCCGCCCCCGGCTGGCGCTAAACTGGAAAAAAATCTTCCAGCCCTATTTCCTGAAAGATTCGCCGTATTATAATTGGAAACTCGGCAGAGTATGGAAAAAGCCTTGACCTTTCAGCAGAGTTCCAATAAACGGGACTCCATCCGACAACAGCGCAGGACGAAGGACTGAAAAATGCCGAACAAAGATATGGACAGCGACCGAATGATGGATGACTTTGAAGACGATTCCGGACTCGAGTTCGAGCAAACCGACGAGCTTGATTTCGCCGGCGAGGATGACCTGTTGCTCGAAGAAGGCGATGAGGACGAAGACCTGCTTCCATCGGTCCTCTACAAAGGGATCACGAGGCCAAAAACAGACGACGACTGGCGGCAGTTGTTGCTCGATGCCAGCAAAGAGGGTGTGCCGGCGTACAATATCTCGGACAGCTACAGAGAAGGCGCTCTGTTGCTGCACCCGAGCTTTGGGATTGGCGTAGTGACCAAGCTCATCTCCCCGCGCAAGATGGAGGTCATATTCGAAAGCAGCAAGAAACTGATGGCTATGAACATAGCAGCTTCGAACCGGGCGGCCTGACCGATCAGCGCTGCGCCTCCAGCGCGGGAACCAGCCACCTCTTGACCTGCTCCAGCAGAAACGGGTAAACCGAAGGCACGCCTCCTACGACATTTCCATTGAAGAGGTGATTGTCCTCGCCTCGAAAATCGCTGACCATGCCGCCGGCCTCCGTGATAAGGAGCGCGCCGGCGGCTATGTCCCAGGCCTTGAGGCCGCTTTCCCAGAACCCGTCCACCCGTCCCGCAGCCAGGTATGCCAGGTCCAGCGCCGCTGACCCCGCCCGTCTGATTCCGCTTACGCGCAGGAAGATCGATTTGAAAGCCATCAGGTAATTATCAATATAATCCTTGGTCCTGAAAGGAAACCCGGTCGCAATCAGCGCCTGATTAAGCTCCACTCTTTCGCGCATCTTAAGCCTCGATCCGTTCAGCCAGGCCCCCGCTCCCTTTCTTGCTGAAAAAAGCTCGTTTCGAACAGGGTCCAGAACGAATCCCAGAACCGGTTTCTTTTCAACGCACACCGCGATGGAAACGGCAACAAACGGAAAGCCGTGGATGAAATTGGTGGTCCCGTCCACCGGGTCGATCACCCAGGTGTACCCCGGTTGCAAACCCTCATTTGCCGTTTCTTCGGCCATGATGTGGTGGTCGGGAAAATTCTCACGGACCGCTTCCATGATCAGCCGTTCGCATCTTTTGTCGATCTCTGTCACATAATCGGAGGGACCCTTGCTGTGGACCCATGAACCGGCTACATGTCCGATGTGCTGCCGGATCAGATCTCCGGCCTCAAAGATGACCTTGCGCGCAATGGTTTCAATTTTGTCGAGCATCATCGTTCCCCGGAAAGTTCGGGACGTCTTTACCGGCTTGCATGTGAAGCCGAAATTGGGTACAAAAAGCTGGAAATCCGAGGATATCCATCCCCTGGCATCGCACCTCATTTAAAGCCGAACGGAGCGCTCCGCAACCTTGATTATAGACGTCCATACTCATATTTTCCCGCCCGATATCATTCGGAGGCGGGACCTGTTTTTCAGTGGCGAACCTGAATTCGCACTCCTATACGGCCCCGCTGATTCGAAAATGGCCTCGGCTGAAAATCTTATCGAGTCAATGGATGAAAACGGGATAGACCGCTCGGTGGTGTTCGGGTTTCCCTGGCGAACCACTGAGCTTCTTGCCCGTCACAATTCTTATGTGCTCGATGCCGCCGCAAGATTTCCCGACCGCCTCCTGCCGCTGGCCTGTCTTGACCTTTTCTCCGAAAAGTGCGTCGATGAAGCCGAAAAGCTGCGCCTCGACGGCGTCCGCGGTTTCGGAGAACTCGCCGTATACACCGCAGGGGGAACTATGGGCCGAGTTCTCGACAATTTCAAGGAAATTGCCGCTCTTTGCCGTGAAAAAGACCTCGTGCTACTTGCCCACGCAAACGAACCCGTCGGGCATGAATATCCGGGGAAAGCTCCCTTCGGCCTTGATTTTTATTACGGGATGGCAAGGGCCGCCGCCGGAGCGGCCCTTATCCTGGCCCACTGGGGGGGCGGTCTCCTTTTCTTTGAACTCCTGAAGAAGCAAGCTCCCCCGCTTTTTGCAAATATCTATTACGATACGGCAGCTTCCCCCTTCGTGTACAAAAATGACATTTACAGAATCGCAACTCAGCTCGCCGGGGCCGGTAAGATTCTTTTTGGCAGTGATTATCCCCTGCTTTCCCCCAAGCGCTATTTTTCGGAAATGAGGCAGTCCGGTCTGTCCAGTCGCGAGATGGATGCCATTCTGGGAGAAAATGCCGCCCGTATTTTTCGGATTCAAAAAGGATAAGTCCAAAACTGAAAACACTTTCTTGGCTGCCGTGAAAACCATGACTTTCAAGGTAATCTATACCGTCGGCCATTCAACTCGAAGCCTGGAAGAGTTCATCAGTCTTCTGCAGGCCAATGGCATCGAACTTCTCGCCGACGTGCGCACCGTACCAAAATCAAAGTCCAACCCGCAGTTTAACCGTGACACGCTGCCGCAAAGCCTTGAGGAAGCCGAAATCGAGTATGCCTATTTTCCTGAACTGGGGGGATGGCGGCGCTCCAAACTGGAGGAGTCGCCCAATACCGGCTGGCGCTCACCCGGGTTCAAAAATTATGCGGATTACATGCTTACGGAAAAATTCCAGGCCGCGATCGACGGGCTCGTTACAGTGGCCCTGGGACGCCGCGCAGCGGTCATGTGCGCGGAAGTCCTGCCCTGGCGGTGTCATAGAAACCTGATCTCAGATGCTTTGACAGTGCGCGGATTTCGTGTCATGCACATCATGGGAAAAGCGGTCGTCAACGAGCACTCGCTGACCTCCTGGGCCGTGGTGTCCGGCACATCGCTCACCTACCCTCCTCAGGCGGAGCACACGTGACTCTTGGGAGCCAAACACAATGAGAATCTTCATCTGGCGCCACAGCAAGTTTCTTTCGAGCTGGTCGATGTTCGACGAACCGCACATCTATCGAGACAATTATCTCCAGGCCGAAATAGCAGTCCTGGCCGAATCCAGGGAAGAGGCCCTTTCGCTAATCGAAAAAGACGGCCAGTGGAACGTTCACGAGCTCCAGCGCATCGAGCCGAAGATCCTGGAATTGGGCAGTCCGGCGATCATAAGCAAGTTCGTGCATTTCGGATGAAAGCCTCGAGGCCTCATTATCCCAAGGGCCTGATCTCCTGGCCGGCATATCCGCCTGAGAAAAAAACCCGGCCTTGAGGCCGTGCTTTCAACGCACTCCCAAGGCGCGGGCCTATAAATCGATCCACAAAAAAACCGGAGCTTCTTGGGCTCCGGCTTTCATTTTCTCAGGGCAGCACACTTAAATCTTTTTGACTTGAGCGGCTTGAGGTCCCTTAGCGCCTCGTTCTTCCACGAAACTGACTCGCTCGCCCTCGCTCAGGGATTTGAATCCAGCGGACTCGATGGCGCTGAAGTGAACGAACACATCGTGTCCAGCGTCAGTTTCAATAAACCCAAAGCCCTTACTGTCGTTAAACCATTTCACTCGACCTTCCGCCATTTCAACTACTCCTTGGTGTTTGTTTTTTTTGCATGGGGTTGCGGCACTTCGAACTGACCTTGAAACCGCTTCCTTTGCACAGGCGAAAGACCGATCTCCAAGGAATTCAAAATATCGAACCAGCTTTTTAATCTCTCATTATAGCATTATATTTTGAAATATTCAATAAGCGCTTTTAACCATGCTTGATGAATGTGCCTTTGTCGTATTCGTCGAAAGCGATGCGCAACTCTTCACGATGGAATCCCCGCACGAGGCCGTCATCTTTGCCTTTCGGCTTTTCCTGGTGGATGATGCCGCTGCCGGCGGTCATCCATTGGACATCCCCCGGGGAAGTAACCCCCTAACTACGTCGCGCTTTCTGCATCACCAATGCTGAGCCGCAACACATTTGGGAACCGCGGCGGATTCCGTTTCCCGGCTCCATAGCCGATCGAATGAGATCGCATTGCAGGAGCATTCCCAAAGCTGCACCCGAGTGCTTTCAGCAGGGCTGCTCCAGTCGGCGTCACCAACTCCATCTGGAGCCCCGAGGAATAAGTAGGCATGCCTTTCAGGAGTTCGGCGGTAGCCGGAGCGGGCACCGGAAACCTGCCATGGGCACACTCCACAAATCCGCCGCCGACATTGATTGGGGAACAGACCCACTGGTCCACTTGCAGCGAACAAAGTCCTACCGCACTACACACAATATCGGTAATCGTATCCACCGCTCCCACTTCGTGGAAGTGAACGTTTTCTACCGGGACATTGTGAATCTGCGCTTCCACTCGCGCCAGGAACTCGAAGGTTCGCAACGCCAGACCCTTCGCGTCTT
>JBEKXG010000238.1:11056-13803 GCA_049512295.1 Syntrophobacteraceae bacterium | reverse complement strand
GTCCCACGATCCGGCCGGTTTCAAGCACCTTTTCCACCGCATTGGCGCAGCACTCACGAGTCGTTTCGTTGATAATATGAAAAATTTCGGGCAAGAACCTGCCGGCGGATTCCTCCTGCGTCCACCCCGTCAGATCTTCGGCGACTTTGTTCAAGAGAAGCACTCTCCCGCTCTTATCGGTAGCAACCACGGCGTCGCCGATGCTTCTGAGGGTGACGGCAAGGCGCTCCATTTCTGCAGAGAGAAACTTCTCCGCCCGCCGATGCAACAGCGCAAGGCCGATTATCCCTATGCCCACCAGCAGCACCAGTAAAATGGGCCGCCTCCCAACAATGCCCGCAGACTCGCGCTCTTCCCGGCTGATAGCTTCACGGGTCATTCCGACCACGTTTTCGACGGCCCGTCGATGTTCCTCATACTTCGGCGTCAGGAGGTCCCGAATCAAATTGTGAGCGTTCTCATTGTCGCCTCGCAGAATAGCTGGATTAACCTGCTTATCTCTTATCTCAAAAAATTCCTCAGCCAGCCGGTAAGACGCGACTATCAGCTCATCTCTTGTCTTTCCTTCCGGCAGCGTCCCGGCCCAGAATTCATGCACTGCTTCGTATTTATCCCGCAACTCCCTGGACTTTGCGGCCAACTGTTCCAGTTTCGCCTTATCTGTTTCATCCAACATCTTATACATTATCAGATACGGCTCAATTATGAACTCGGGCGGGGGGAGAATATCGGCAATCAAATCTTTGTCCCGAGCGATTCTCTGGTAGTAATTCCCGCTGATTTTGGTGATGTTCAGCGTGTCCCAAAAGACCGCCCCAAAGACGATGATCATGATAATGGATGCGCCGAGAACGAACAATCTCTGCTCTCGGTGAATTCTGAGAGTCATTGATTCACCCCGTCAATCATTCATGCCCGCCGGATCAAAGCCGGCGACACAACCACGCGTATCTGCCGCGCCTCTGGAAGCGCGCCAAATAGACAATTCGATGCCAAGCCAAAAATATTTCAAAAAAGTGCATCATGGGCGCCGGCGACCCTTATATCATACGATATTCCAATCATAAACCGGCAAGAAAGATGCCGATCAGACCAATCAGAATGAAGGCAAAAGTAAAAAGGCAAAAGGCAAAACGGATATGGTAAGGGCAAGGCCGACAAACTTGCGGAAATCATTGCCGGCGCAGTGTCGGCGGGAGATATCTCGCCGGCGTCGGCCATCGCCGCCGGGGAGTGGGTATCGAGCCACGAACAATATGGCCGCAACAGACCCTCATAAACGCGAAGATTTTTCTTCCATTTCCGCAGCAATGTGATAAATAGTGCAATCATGGTTAACCTGGTCGTCTAAAAAGGTTAACAATTGAATGCCGTGACGGGAAAGGTAAAATTCAATGGGAAATGGAAAATTCAATTCGATTCGGAAGGCAGCCGAAAAGGCTCAGCCCATATCCGAAGAACTGGCGCTCCATGTTTTGCGCTCCTCGGCAGCCGATCTGCCCCAGATTTTCGCTGCCGCCAGTACGGTTCGCCAACGCTATTTTGGCAACTCGGTGCGGCTGTGTTCGATTTTGAGTGCGCAAAGCGGGGCCTGTTCAGAGGATTGCGCATTTTGCGCCCAGGCATCCTGCCATAATACAGAGATAGAGACTACCCCGCTTTGCTCAAAAGAGGCACTGGCGGAGGCCTTTGAGGCAGCCGTCGAGCTTCCCGTTACGCACTTTGGCGTGGTCACCAGCGGCTGCGCGCTCTCCACAAATGGGGTCGAGCGAGTCTGCAGCGCAGTGCGTGAAAAGAAACATCCGCGGGTGAACTGGTGCGCTTCGCTCGGGTGCCTGGATTACGATCAACTGTGCGCCTTGAAGGAGTCGGGGGTGAAGAGATTTCATCACAACCTCGAGACGGCGCAGAGCTTTTTCCCGCAAATCTGCACCACACATAGCTGGCAAAAGCGTATGGAAACGGTTAGAAACGCCAGGAAAGCGGGGTTGGAGGTCTGTTGCGGCGGGATTTTCGGCCTTGGGGAGTCCCTGGAGCAACGGGTTGAGTTCGCTTTGAGCCTGGCGCGCGAAGCCGTTGATTCCATCCCCCTCAATTTCCTGATTCCAATCCCCGGGACAAGACTTGAGAAAATCGAGACAATGAGGCCCCTGGACATATTGCGCACCGTAAGCATGTTTCGTCTCACCAACCCCAGCGCCGAGCTGAAGGTTTGCGCAGGGCGCGTGCACCTAGGCGACCTGCAGTCCATGATATTCCACGCCGGGGCCAATTCAATGATGATAGGCCCGCTTCTAACGGTTGCCGGCCGCAGCGTGGACCAGGACCTTCAGATGCTCCGCGATCTCGAGGTCGAATATGCACTCTGAGGCGTGGATTGATGAAGACCTCGCCGAGCTGCGGGAAAAAAGCCTCGAGCGTCGTTTGTCGGTCTTCAGCGAGGCCGGCGGAAAAATAAAGGTAGAGGGCCGGACGTTCCTAAATTTTTCCTCCAACGATTACCTTGGACTTGCCCGCAACCCGGAAGTAATTTCCAAGAGCCGCGAATACCTCGAAGCCTACGGCTGCGGTGCGACTGCTTCCAGACTGATAACCGGCACTCTGGAACCTCATTGTCAACTGGAGCGGGTGATTGCCGCACTGAAGGGATACCCCGAGGCCCTGGTCTTCGGCAGCGGCTTTCTTGCCAACTCGGGAGTGATAACGGCCCTTGCAGGGCGCGGCGATCACGTATTCGCCGATAAACT
>JBEKXG010000238.1:3943-11032 GCA_049512295.1 Syntrophobacteraceae bacterium | reverse complement strand
GCATCGTATTGAGCCGGGCCAACCTGAAGCGATTCCACCACAACGATGCGGACCACCTCAAGGCGCTGCTCAGACAGTGCCCTGCCGGCGGCCGCAAACTGGTTGTTACCGAGTCCGTCTTCAGCATGGACGGAGATATCGCCCTTTTGCCCGAAATAGCCTCCATTGCCGTCGAACACGGCGCGATGGCAATGGTGGATGAGGCGCATGCGACGGGTGTTTTCGGCCCGCGTGGAAGCGGTTTGATCAGGCAATATGGCCTGGAGGACAGAGTCAACGTGTCAATGGGTACACTAAGCAAGGCGCTTGGCGGATATGGCGGTTTTATAGCATGCTCGCCCGCTTTGCGCGAACTTCTGGTTAACCGGGCGAGATCGTTTATCTATACTACCGGACTGCCGCCCTCAGTCGTGGGAAGCGCTCTTGGCGCCCTGGCCGTCGTGGAAAAAGCAGACAATCCGGGGGTGGAGCTGCTCCGGCGGGCGGCAATTTTCAGGAAGCGGCTGCAGCAGGCCGGCCTCAACACTCTGAATTCGGAAAGCCAGATCATTCCGGTGCTCATCGGCGAAAACGCCAGGACCCTCGCAGTGGCGCAGCGGCTCAAATCAAAAGGCATACTGACGGTGGCCATTCGCCCGCCGACGGTCCCCGAAGGAACTGCCCGGCTTAGGCTTTCGGTCACGCTGGACCACACCGATCATGACCTGGAATGGGCCGCTGGAGAAATTATCGCCGAGGCGACCAGGGAGGAAAATTGAAAAAGCTTCCAGTCCTCCTCATTTCCGGGTGGGCGCACGGCGCGGAAGCCATGTACCCGTTAGCCGACGCCATGAGGGACTCCCATCCGGTCACTTCTCTTTCACTCGCCGAACTTCTCATGCAAAGGAAAGAGGAGGATCAAAACGGCCCGGGAGACGGGGCAATTTCCGCATATGCCCGCGCGATTGCCCGCCATCTCGATAAGTCAGGCGAGCCTGCCTGTATCGTTGGCTGGTCAACCGGGGGCATCGCGGCGATCGAGGCGGCGGCCGACAACCCGGAAAGGGTCGCAGGTCTGGTGCTTTTGAGTGCAACAGCTCGGTTTTGCTCGACAAGTAATGTTTCAGAAAAAAAATTGCCAGCAGAAGAATACACTGCGGGTGTCGATCCGGCCGCTTTGCGGGCAATGATCCGAAGGCTGAAAAGAAGCCCTGAAGCGGCAATCGCTGATTTTCTGTCACAGGCGGTTTTCCCTGTGACCATTTCAGCCGACGAGCTGGTTCGCAGAACGAAAAACGCCCTCAATCAGGGCAAGGATTCCCTGGTTCATGGGCTCGAATATCTCGCGCAGGTGGACCTGCGCGATGCCCTGCCGGCCATAGCCGCGCCCTGCCTCATAATTCACGGCAGGCAGGACGGGATCGTACCCTGGCGGGCATCCCGATTTTTGGCTTCCAATCTCACGCTCTCCAATGTGGAGTTTCAGGCTTCCGCCGGTCATTTGCTCATAGAGCATTGCGGGAAGGACCTTATCCATCGAATCGCACACTTTGTGGAATTACTCAGATGACCCAAGCAGCCGCCTCACGTTCAATTTGCGCACGTTTCGCCGCCGCCGCTCGAACCTATCACGACGAATCCAGCCTGCAGCGTACAGTTGCCGAAAAACTTGCAGCTTCGATGCTGCCCATGGAGCAGATCGACTGCGTTCTTGAGATAGGGTGCGGGACGGGTTTTTTGACTGAACTGCTCCGCCTGCGTTTTCCCGGCGCGCTGATTCACGCCGTGGATATAGCCCGCCCGATGATAGATATGGCCAAAGAGCGCATCGGGGAGTGCGGCCGAATACGGTGGCATGTCTCCGATGCCAGGCTGTTTCACCCCGACAGGGATTTTCCTTTGATTATCAGCAGCTCGGCCCTGCATTGGATGACCCCGGTGTCAGAAACCATCAAACGGCTCGGCAGTATGCTCGAGCCCGGGGGGAACCTGGTTTCGGCGCTGATGGTCAAGGGTACATTCGAGGAACTCCATACAGCTCGGGAGTATTTGTTTCCGAACAAGACCGCTCAAGCGTGCCTGCCGCCCGCCGAGGAGATTCTGGAAGCAATTGCGGCAGCAGGACTAAAGATCGACAGCAGCCGCCAGGAGGTCCTCCGGGAGCGCTATGACTCCGCCTGCGGATTCCTCCGAAGTCTCAACCGTCAGGGGGTAACGGCCGTGGCTAATAACGGATGCAGCCTGCTCAACCGAACTGAACTGCGTAAACTCATTGGATATTACGACCAGCGATTTGCGGCCCCGGCTGGCGGTGTATTCGCAACCCACCGTATTCTCTATGTAAAAGCAAGGAAGGCGTCCCGCGAACGCTCACCGTGATTGTTTTCGCGCTTCTATAATTTATTTATTCCGGTGGTATGCGAGCTTCACATACTTGAGTGTAGTTAATAAGTCTATCTCACGAGGATAAATGATTCTGCCAGCCCAAGGGGTCTTTATTACAGGTACGGATACGGATGCAGGCAAGACGGTTGCAGCAGCAGCCGTGCTGGTCTCGATGCGTGCGGCCGGGATCGACGCCGTCCCCATGAAACCGGTGCAGACCGGCGCTATTGTGGAGGGCGGAGCTTTGCAAAGCCCGGACCTCGCATTTTGCCTCCGGATGGCTGAATTGCGGCCGGACCCCGACGAGCTTCAGGATATGGTTCCCTTCATTTACGAGCCGGCGTGCTCGCCTCATCTGGCTGCGGCCAAAACAGGCCGTGAGATTTCGTTTGACCGCATTCTTGAAGCCTTTTGCGGGCTGCTCCGCAGGCACCAGCGCGTGGTCGTGGAAGGCGCTGGAGGCCTGCTGGTTCCCGTTGCGGGCGACCGTACCATGATCGATCTGATGGCGATGCTGGGGCTCCCTGTTATCCTGGCGGCCCGTCCAGGTCTAGGTTCTATAAACCATACGCTGCTTTCGATCAGGGAACTCGATCGCTCCGGCCTTAAGCTGCTCGGCATAATTTTTTGTGAAACGAGCAAGACAGGCTGGGGGGAAATCGAGGAAAATAACGTGGAAACAATCGGGCGGCTCGGAAAGGCGCCAGTGCTTGGGCGTATTCCGTATATGGCTGAGCTGGCTGGAAATGGAATGAGTCCTCAAATTTTTAGAAGTTATGCGACCCAGTTTCTGAAGCTCACGCCAACAGGAAAAGAAAAGTGTTATGAAGAACGTTAGCGAACGCTACCGCGAGCTTGATCTGGCAAGTCTGTGGCACCCATACACCCGGCATTCGGCGCTAAGGGACGGTTTTCCCGTAATTACGAGGGGCGAAGGTATCTACCTGTTCGACTGCGAAGGCAACCGGTACGTGGACGCAATCTCTTCCTGGTGGGCCTGCAACCTGGGCCACAGCCACCCAAGGCTCGTCCAGGCAATCATCCGTCAGGCCGGGCAACTCCAGCACAGTATTCTTGGCAACCTTACGCACCCCCGCGCCGCCGAACTGGCCTACAGACTTGTAGACATTTTCCCTGACCGGCGCAGACGAGTCCTGTTCGCGAGCGATGGGGCCAGCGCGGTGGAGGCCGCGCTGAGGGTTGCCGTTCAATACTGGCACAACAAAGGCGAGAAAGGCCGTTTCCGGTTTGCCGCTTTCGAAGACGCTTATCATGGGGATACCATCGGAGCAATGGCCGTTGGGTATCTGCCCGCTTTTCACGGCGCCTACCGCTCTCTGCTGTTCCCGGTCTACAAAGTAAAAACGCCGGACTGCCCCGGGTGTTTCCCCGGGGCCGCCTCCGAGACTTGCGGCCTGCAGTGCTTTTCTCAAATGGAGCGCACGGTCAAAGAGCACGCAAACGAGCTTGCGGCTGTGATTGTCGAGCCATTATGCCAGGGGGCCGCCGGAATGAGAATGTATCCCGCAAAATACCTCCAAAGGCTGGGCGAGCTTTGCAGAGAAAGCCGGGTCCTGCTAATTGTCGATGAGATCGCCATGGGCTTTGGACGGACCGGCAGGATGTTTGCCTTTGAGCATGCAGGCATTGACCCGGATATCGTATGCGTTGGAAAGAGTCTCTCGGGCGGCTATCTTCCAATAAGCGCGGCGGTGGTGAAAGAGGAAATCTTCCAAACCTTTGCCGATGAACCCGAGGACCATACATTTTACCACGGGCATACTTTTGCCGGGAACCCCATTGCGGCGGCAGCGGCAATCGAGTGCCTGAATATATACCGGGAAGAAAGAATAGTTGAAAAGGCCGAGCGGTTGGGGCGGGTCCTGGCCGCTCATTTTGAAGCTTTCAAAGGCGTTGCCGGCGTTGCCAATGTCCGCTGCCTGGGAATGATTGCCGCATTCGAGTTGACCGAAAGAGACAGTGTGACCGGAGAGGAGCGCGCGCGGCTCCTCTGCAAAACGATGCTGCAAAAGGGCGTCCTGGTTCGGCCGCTCGGCGCCACCATTTACCTGATGCTGCCATTGATTACGGATGACAAGGTTGTGGCCGAAACCGTGAGGGTTTTGCTGGAATTGGCTGCCGGGTAAGAAGGCCATATCCTCATCTTTGCTATCCCGCTTTCGGCCACAAATCGCCAAGGTCGATTTCTATCTCCTGGAACGGCTCAACGCACACTTTTTCTTCTCCTCCAAAGGCGCCCAAAAGGCTCCAACGGCCGGATTCGAGCCGGTACACTTCCAGGATTGCCGCAATTGGATCAATCAACCAGGCGTGCCCCACCTCGTATTTGGCATAAGTGGTCATCTTGCTGGTGCGGTCAAGGCGAAAAGTGCCTGGAGAAAGAATCTCGCACACCCAATCGGGAACGACCCCGATCCAATTGTGATCCTCCTCCCACGGGAATCTTTCAGCCTTCCATCCTGCGAGATCAGGAACCATCGTATTTTCGCCGAATCCAACTTCAGGTTCGACGATGAATATCCATCCTCCGGGCCCCCCGCGTCCGCGTTGATACGGCGGCCCCACTTGATGATCCAACGCAGTTGCAGTAAAAGCATGTTTCCTCGCGGGCCTCGGAGTGACGATCAATTCCCCGTCTATGATTTCCCCGATCATGTTTTCAGGAACGCTGTAAAGATCCTGATAGGTTGCTCTCTTCTTCGCCGGTTCGGACATGATGCGAGTCCTTTTGTGGAAGTGTCTACTAAATTACAGCAGGACATATGGTTTCGCAACGGTGACACACTGAGCGGGTCAGCGCGCGCATGATCCGTTCGATTCTCCAATTTGGTTACTCACTGCCCGCCATTCACCCTTCACCCGTGACCCCGCACCATTCACGCCATCTGTCCCAGGTACGCCCTGGCGATTGCGGGATCGGACTGAAGCTGCTCGGATTGCCCTTGCAGGACGACGCGGCCGCGTTCGATGACGTAAGCGTAAGAAGAAATAGCGAGCGCCTGCCGGGCGTTCTGCTCGACCAGCAGGATGGTTTGCCCCTCATCTCGAAGCTTGCGGATAAACTCGAAGATAAACCGGACCACCAAAGGGGCGAGGCCGAGTGAGGGTTCGTCAAGAAGCAGCAGCTTCGGGCGGGCCATCAAACCCCGCGCAATCGCCAGCATCTGCTGCTCTCCTCCCGACAGAGAACCGGCAGCAGACCTGCTTCGCTGGCGCAAAATCGGGAAATACTCCTCCATTCGCCCGATATCGGCGAGCACGCTCCTGCGTGGCCGCCTGTAGCCCCCAAGCTCAAGGTTCTCCCGCACACTCATTGCCGCAAGAACCTGCCTTCCCTCCGGCACTTGCACAATTCCCCGGGCAACCCTTCTGTGGGCGACCATTCGAGTAATGTCCCGCCCATCGAACAGGATAGTTCCGGACCGCACCGGCGCCAAGCCACTCAGAGCGTTTAGGATGGTGCTCTTTCCGGCCCCGTTTGGTCCGATCAGCGAAACGATCGACCCTTGGCCGATGCAAAACGAGACGTCTTTAACGGCTTCAATCGGGCCATAGGCCACTTTGATACCGGTTACCTGGAGCATAGGATTCAACTAACTAACCTTCGACCCCGAGATAGGCTTCGATCACCTCCGGATGGCCGGCCACTTCTTCGGGCGTTCCCGTCGTGATCGTCTGCCCGAAGTGGAGCACGGTAATCCTGGAGCAAAGCCTCATTATGAAAGGCATATTGTGTTCGATCAGCAGAATCGTAACACCGGCTTTCGCCAGAGAACGGAAAAGACTTTCCATTTCCTCGATCTCCCGTTGCCGCATTCCGGCAATGGGTTCGTCAAGAAGCAAAAGACGCGGGCGCAGAGCCAGAGCCCTGGCGATCTCAAGCCTCCTGCGCTCACCATAAGAGAGGCTGCCCGCCGGGAACCGCGCCCGGTTTTCGATCCCGACACTCGAGAGGCAGGCAATGGCATCCGCCCTGCTTTGGCGCTCATCAGACCGCGCAGATGGCAGCCTAAGCAAACGGGGAACCAGCGCGCGCGCCGCCCTGAGGTGCTGTCCGGCAATGACGTTCTCCAGACAGGTCATGCTCGAAAACAGGCGGATGTTCTGGAAGGTGCGGGCAACTCCCAGGGCGGCTATCCGGTATGGCGCAAGCCGATGGATCGCCATGCCTTCGAGCAGCAGGCGGCCCGAATCAGGAACCGTAAGGCCGCTCACCACGTTAATGAGGGTCGTCTTGCCCGAGCCGTTCGGCCCTATAAGCCCATGGATCGTTCCTGCCTCAACACAAAAGGAGACCTTCGAAAGAGCGTTAACACCTCCGAAAGCCCGGGTGATCTCTTCGAGTTCGAGAAACACGGCTCAGACCTCGCCTTGAACAGCGCCGCCGGACTTCCCGGCGGTTCCGCCGCCCTTTTTGCTGAAAAAGGAGCTCAGCCCATTGGGGAGGTAAAGGATCACCAGCAGAAGAATGACTCCATTCACGCCCAGGCGCAGAGACCCAGCCGTCACACCGGCTCCCCGCAGCACTTCGGGGAGGGCCGTCAGCATAAATGCTCCCAATAAGGGGCCATAAACGGATTGCCACCCTCCGACAATGTTGTAGATGAGCAGTTGGACGGCGGCAGAAAAGCCAAACTCACCCGGTGTGACTATGAAGTTCAAATGAGCGTAGATGGCCCCCGCGATCCCGGCTATGAATGCACC
>JBEKXG010000238.1:0-3933 GCA_049512295.1 Syntrophobacteraceae bacterium | reverse complement strand
AATGCACCCAAAACGAACGCCATGGTCTTGTAGTAAGTAGTATTGATACCCATAACCATTGCCGCTGTTTCATCTTCGCGAATGCTGGCCAGACTCCAGCCGATTTTCGACCCGCCAAGCGTCGCGAGAAAATAAGTTGTAGCTGCGAGCACGCCGTATATTACGTATGTTGTCGTTTTATTGGGGATACCGACCAGTCCCTGGGCGCCCCCGGTGATGTCCAGGTTAACAGCCGCAATCCGCACGACCTCTCCAAATGCCAGGGTGGCCATGGCGAGAAAAATGCCCCGCATTCGCAAAACCGGGATACCGATCACAAGCGCCGTTATGGCGGACAGACCGGCTCCGGCGGCAACCGAGATCGGATAAGGCACATCGAAGCGCATGGTGAGAATGCCGGATGCATATGCGCCGATTCCGGCGAAAGCGGCGTTGCCAAGTGAGAGCTGCCCGGCGGAGAGCGTGACATAGAGGCTGAGGGCAAGAAGGGCGTTTATCCCCATGAAGTTGACGATGCTTCCGTAAATTGCATAAAACTGCGACAAAGACTCCATCAGGCCTCCCGCACCCGCCCGCGTCCGAGCAGTCCGGAGGGCTTCAGGATCAGGATCACGAAAAGGACGGAGAAAGCCACGGCGTCGCGGAGATTGGATGTGCCCGTCAGTGCGACCGTGAACACCTCGCTCAATCCGAAGGCAATTCCCCCGAGGATGGCCCCGGGAATACTTCCCATCCCTCCCAGAATGATTACGGCGAGCCCTTTGAGTTCGATCGAGCGGCCCATATCCGGGGCCAGGGCATCGAAATAGAGTCCGTATAAAATACCCGCGACCCCGCCCAGAGCAGAGGAGACAAAGAAGGTGAACGCGATTACGCCGTCAACATTTATGCCGAGCAGGCGCGCCGTACGTTGGCTTTCGGCGACAGCCCGTATAGCCTTGCCCATGCGGGTGCGGCTGAGAAAGGCCGTCAAAGCGAGCATCAGCCCCAGGGCGCTCAGAACGATTTCCACCTGGAGCGAAGTTACTGTAAACGACTCGAAGCGCCAGACCCGATTCAGAAAAATCCCTTCCGGGATTCCGGAAAAAAGGGCTGCCAGGGGGAAGGCGATCCATATTGACAGACCTGCGGCCGTGGTAAGCCAGAGCGCTGTCAGCCCGCCAAGGGTAAAAATGGCGGCGTGGGCGAGGTTGAGGATGTCCAGGACACCGAAAACCAGCGTATAACCCACCGCAAAAAGCCCGTAAACGCTTCCGATGAAGAAACCGTTTATCAATTGCTGCAGCAGAACAGCCATACGACTATGCTTCCTGCATTAGTAGGGTTAGTCTCCAGATCGGAAACTGCTATTGTTTCACGTGATGTTTCCGGATGGACACTATTGATTATTCCCCGAACACCGCGAACCGGCCGTCTCTTACTATCTGAACGACCGGAGTGTGATTCGCATCACGGTTCTCAGTAAAGGAAAACTTGCCGAGCACCGTGTCGAGGTCCCTGATCTGTGCAAGCGCGTCGCGAACCGCTTTTCGATTATCGGTTGAACCGGCGCGAGCGAGCGCTTCCCGGGCAATGTAGACACCCGCGTAGGCCTGGGCTGCAAACTGGTCGGGCGGGGAACCGTATTTGGCGGTGTAGGCTTCAACAAAATGACGATTCAACGGATTTGAGGAAGTCGCATGCCAGGCGGCGCCAACGATCACACCCTCCGCGGCCTTGCCTGCGTTTTTCATTAATGAAGGCGAATTGAAGCCGTTGCCGCCTATAATGGGCACATCCATGGAAATCCCCAACTGCCGCGCCTGGATCACTATTCCCGAGGCTTCCTCAACCAGCGCCGACACAATCAGCGCATCCGGGTTCACGCTCTTGATCTGCGTCAACTGTGGCGAGAAATCACGGTCCCCCTTGGCGAAAGTCTGCTCGCTCAAAATCTGTATGTTCGAATCCCCAAGCGCCTTCCTGAAGGCGTCGTAGCCGCCTTTTGTGAAGGCGTCATCGTTGCCGTACAACACAGCCACTTTCTTGATGCCCAGTTTTTCCCTTGCGATGCGGATCGTATAGGGAATGACAACCATTTCCGTCAAAGAGTCGCGAAAGATGCAGTCGCCGATGTCGGTAACGCCTTTCGCGGTGTTGCTGATGGCAAGGACCGGGACCCCGGACTGCTGAGCGCCCCGGTCTGCCGCCTGGGCCGTGTTGCTCAGAGTTGGACCGATAATCATTACAACCCTGTCGGCGGCGATAAACTTGTTAAAGACATTTACGCCCTGCTGAGGCTGACTTGCATCGTCCTCGAAGATTCCAAGGATCCTGGTCCCATCGTGCGCGGCCTGCGCGTTTATCTCATCGATGGCCAGCAGCGCGCCCTTTTTCTGAGTCTCACCATAGGCGGCGGCGGCCCCTGTCATACTGAACGCAAACCCCAGTTTTGCTTCTTTTGCCGCGGCGGGCGCGCCAGAGCAAATCCATGTCAGTCCTAAAACCAAGGCTAATGCAAGGGATGGTCTTTTCAAATTGTTTGCTGATTCGTTAGGCATCTCGATCTCTCTTCCACTGGCTGTTTATTCGGAAAAATCAGGTACTGCAAAGGATTCATGAACATACGGAAAATGGCCCACCTATTTTCGTCTGTCAAGCCGAAAAGGAAAAACCAGGATATCCTTTGAGCCATCTTTTCTATTTGGTTGACACCATATGGGTTATATGCAATAGAGTCTTGCGGAATAAATCCAGAAATTAACTATGTCAATCGGGGCCACTTTTTCTGAAGCGTTCTTTCGCGTTCATGTGCGCGTGCGAGATCTGTTCCTGCTCTCTTTCTCGTCGTTGATCTTCGAGCCACTGTTCCATATCCATGTGCGTGCTCTTGTTTTAAGCTGGAGGCCTTCGCTCCGGCATTCCAAGGGAAAGGAGGTGGCGGCAGTCCTGTCGTTTTGATAATACGAGAGTTGATGCAAGCCTTGTATCCCATGTCTAAAATTGGCTTTTTACTAACGCATTCTTTTTGAGGAGGGGTTTGCTATGGGAAATCCGGCAGTCGTTGGATTGGCAGGCTTTGGTATGACTACACTTTTACTTCAGTTTCATAACCTCGGCTGGTGCGGGACCGGAATTATTTTTTGCACTGCTTTGGCATTCGGCGGAGGTGCACAACTCATAGCCGGGTTCCAGGAATTCAAGGCCGGGAACAACTTCGGCTACAGCGCTTTTGTTTCATATGGCGCTTTCTGGATCGCCTTGGCGTTTATGTTCCTGGTTATGGACCTGCAGCATGCGCCAAATAGCTTTATTGGAGATCATCTAAAGATTTCCGGATTTGATCTCGGAATGTTTCTCCTGGGGTTCACATTCTACACGGCAATCTTGTGGATCGCTTCATTTGCAATCCACACCGCCATGTTTCTTACTTTCCTCACACTCTTGCTCGGTTTTATCGGCCTTGATCTGGTGTTTTTGGCCGGCATGAAAAACCTTTTGACCATCACCGCCTGGGATTTGGTCATTTGCGCGCTCCTTGCCTGGTACATGATGGCCCATGTAATCTTTCTGCAGGTTTTCGGCAGGAATGTCCTGCCGGTGGGCGGCCCCCTTGTCAAAAAGCCGGCGTAGCCCTTGCCCCATTTGATGAAGTGTTTCGCCAGAAAACCGGCAGTCGGCTATAAGCAAACCGCCTGCAAAGAAAGCATGACAGCTCGAGCGGCCTGATTGACGGCAATTTAAGCCCCCGGATTTTACCGGGGGCTTTTTGTTTTCATCCATGAGAAAGGCCGCGAAGTTTCTCACGGCCGATACGAATAGCTTAACTTATGAGCCTCTTGCAAAACTCAACAAAACCGTCACCCAAGCGGAAGCCGAGGGCCAGAAACCCTTGAAAAACCTCTTATGAAACTTCATGAGCTGCGTGATGTTGTTTAGGAAGCCAAGGGTTCG
>JBEKXG010000237.1:0-7147 GCA_049512295.1 Syntrophobacteraceae bacterium | reverse complement strand
GGCAGGTGACGGCCTCAACGAGTATGGGGTATGTGGGGAGTTGTCTGAGCCTGCAAGTTTCCCTCAAGGACAGTATCCGTTCAACCCAGCGGTCACCTTTCTCATTGAAGCTTCCCATCATCGTAGTGAATCAGACGGAGAGACGCTCATCGCCTACACCGATTTTTACGGAATCGGAACGCTTTACCCGTTGATGCTACGAGTTCATGGTGAGGTTCACTCTTATGAAATCGACACATCAGAATGCCATGAACTCAAGGAACGAACTGCAAAATCCATTGGCATCGTAGCGACCAAGCCTGTTGGCTATGATAAGAGATGGGTATCCATGGAGCCCGGTGAGCTTTGCGCATTTCGAAATGGGGAGCTCGTTTTCTCAACCGAAAAAGCTGCCGCATCGTCAAGGCCGAAGGGTGGCTACGATTGATGGGTAGAGGGTTTCCAGGTCGAGTTCTTCTGACCCTACAGATTTGGAACTGGCGTGGCTGCGTAGAAAAGTCGATACCAAGGGTCAGCATGTTCAAATGCTATGCGTTATGCACCGGCCATCATCTCCGACCCAACATCTGCAAGCTAGAGCGACTCTGCTTTTCCTGCTAAGTATCCAAAGTCGGGGGAGATGGGCCATCATTTTGGATTAATTTGCCGAGCTCTGTCTATCCACTTGTGCCGCAAGGCTCAATTCAGCAGCATTCCACCCTCCTCCCAGAGCTTTATAAAGAGATACAAGGCTTGTGAGCACCTTCGCTTCCGATTGCCTGTGGCTGCTCTGAGCACTGTATAGCGTCCTCTGGGCTTCCAACACGTTTAGGAAATTGGCAAGGCCCCTCCGGTAGCGCTCATCGGCCAACGCCAGGGCTTCCTCACTGGCGTGAACATAATCGGCCAGGGTGCTGCATCTGGTCTGTTCCGTGTAATAGTCCGTAAGTGAGTTTTCCACGTCTTCCAAAGCTTTGAGAAAGGAGTAACGGTATGCATAAAGCGACTCTTCGTAGACGGCCCGCTTGCCTTCGATATTCGCCCGCGTTTTGCCGGCGTCGAAAAGTAACATACTGACCTCCGGAACGATGGACCAGTAGCCGTTCGACAGAGCCAACAGCTTGGATGCCGTGAGGCTTTCGAGCCCCATGCCCAAAGTCAAGTCGAACTTTGGGTAGAGATCGGCAGTGGCGACCCCGATATCCGCCGACGCGGAAGCCAGTTTGCGTTCATCTTTCCGCAGGTCAGGCCTTCGAGTGAGCAGCTCTGAAGGGATGCCTGCACTCATAACGCCTCCGGCCTTCGGAAGGGGGCGCGCCTCCGACAACATGGCTTCGAGGGCGTTTGGCTCTTTTCCGAGCAGGATGCCGAGACGGTGGATCGATTGCTTGACAGAGGCTTCGATTGTCGGGATGTCCGACTCCGTCGAGAGTTTCTGCGCTTCGGCCTGGGCGACATCGAGGTACGTGGTCAGGCCGAGCCGATAACGCTCGCGGGTGACCTCGACACTGTGCTGCTGTGACTCTGCGTTGCCGCGCGTGATCCCAAGTTGTTCCTGATAGGAGCGGAGTTCCACATAGTATTTCGCTACGTCGCCGAGAAGGGTCAACAGCGTGTTATGAAGGTCCTCGACATCGGCATCGACTTTGGCACGGGCGGATTCGATGCTGCGGCGGGTACCTCCGAAGACATCGAGTTCCCAACTTGCATCGAACCCCACGTCATAGAAAGTGCTGTATAGCAAACCGGATGAGATGGGGGTTGAGACGCCGGACGCGTTGGCAGGTGCGGCGCCGGAGCCGATCACATTCTCACTGCTTTTGCTCCGTGTTACTGAGCCCGTGCCGGTCGCCGAGGGCCAGAGGGATGCACGTGTTGAGGCGAGGGTCGCCCGTGCCTGGACGACGCGCTCTTTGGCCTGCTTCACGTCGAGGTTGTTTTTGACGGCCTGCACGATGAGTTCGCTTAGCAATGGGTCCCCAAAAGACTCCCACCATGCGGTCTGATCCAGCGCCACGGCAGGCTGGGCTTTTTCCCGCGCTTCATTCCACTTGGCAGGCGCCTCCATCGCCGGACGCGTATAGTCGGGTCCCATAGCGCATCCCCCGAGCCATGCAGTGAGGAATAAAGCCAGAAATTGCCGGCTTCTCATCCCTTGCCTCCAGCCGGTGAAGACTCCGGGGTTTCGATGAAAACGTCCATCTGCTGCCCAACGTAGACAGGCAACTGACTCCTTTCGAACCCGTAAATAATCTGTAAAACCCGCGTGTCGACTCGTTCGGTGCTGCTCCCTGTAAGCGAGGTCTTCGGCGTCACATAGGGTTCCACCCGCACGAAGGAAACGTCGGCTTTGAGGTCGCGGTTCCCGCGCAAAAAAGCGGCCGCCCTCGCTCCGGGCTTGAAGCGCCAGGCGTCGTTCTCGTCGATATCGACCCGGACATGGAGCAAGTCGAGGTTGCCCAGCCGCATGAGAGGCGTCGACAAAACGCCGGTCGCGGCGTACTCGCCCGGCCGCAGGTTCACCTGCATGACTTCGCAGTCGAGGGGGGCGCGCACGGTTAACCGGTCGATGGAGCTTTGCGTGGACTTGAGGTCCGACTCGGCATAGACCACCGCGGCCTTGGCGCTCTCAACCTTGGCTTTGGCCAGGAGTACCGCATCGCGCCGCTTCTGGACATCATCGACGCTTACCGCCCGCCCGTCGGTCACCCCTCGCACCAACGCATACTGCGACTCGTAATCCTTCAGCGAGGCCTTGGATTCTTCTACGGACGCACGGGCCTTGACCAGGCTGGCCGCCTTAACAAGCAAGTCAGCCCTCAACTCCCGGTCGTCAATCTCAAAAAGCGGCCGGCCCGCTCTTACCCTGTCCCCGACCACGACATGCACCTTCTTTACGATGCCCGAAATCGAAGTGCCGATGCTGATGTTGTCGGTGCTCGCCTCAACAATGCCCGCTCCGCCGATGTAGAACTTGAACGGCACCTGCGCAGGTTCCGCAATGGGCTGGGCTGCAGGTGTTTTCTTTTGTGAGGTTATGGCGACCGCAATGGCGACCGCAAGCCCAATGCAAGCGACAATAGGAAGTAATTTGTTCCGGAGAATCATGATTTTTTCTCTCGCCTCAATTCGTGTCTACAACTTTTTCGATGCGGCCGTCGTCCATATGCGCGATTCTGTCGGCAAACTCGAAAATACGGGAATCGTGCGTTACGATGATGAGCGCCCGGTCACCGGTAACGGCCAGCCCCTTGAGCAACTCCAGCATCTGTTTGCCGGTCTGGTGGTCAAGAGCGCTGGTCGGTTCGTCGCAAACCACCAGCCGCGGATTGTGCACCAGAGCGCGGGCGATGGCCACGCGCTGCTGCTGCCCACCCGAGAGTTGGGAAGGCAGGGCGCTTTCCCGTCCCCCCAGGCCGACTGCCCGCAGGTGCGCGAAGGCCCGCTCCAGCGCTTCTTCCATCCCCGATCCGTTAATGAGCAGCGGAACCGCCACATTCTCGGCGGCTGTCAGGGCTGGGATCAGGTTAAAGGTCTGAAAGACGAAACCGACATTCTTGCCGCGATAGATTACACGCTCTTTTTTGGAAAGCTGCCGAAGATCTTGCCCAAAAAGCAGGCACTCTCCGGCGTCCTGGTCGAGAATGCCTGCGACGACGGAGATAAGCGTCGTTTTCCCGCAACCCGACGGACCCACCAGCATGAGCAACTCCCCGGCATTCACGTCAAGGTTTACCCCGCTCAAAGCTTGAACGCGGTTCTCTCCCGCGCCGTACGTCTTTACTATGTCGCCGCACCGCACGGCAGGCATTCCATTTCCGTTCATATTTACCCTTTGAACACCACTGCCGGTTCGAGCATGATGACCTTGCGGGCGCTGATAACCGCAGCGACCAGCACAATAAGCGCTACAGCCATCCCGCTTCCCAACAACAGATGCCAGTTGATCTGCAGGGTAAGGTCCGATGAGTGCCTGGTTGCAACCGCGAAAACTGCGCTGACCCCAGCGCCGAGGCCAAAACCTACGAAACCCACAAGTACGGCCTGCAGCAGAATCATTTTGAGCAGCATCCCATTTGTTGCGCCCATGGCCTTGAAGACGCCAAAGTGACGCAGGTTGTCGAGGGTGAAATTGTAGAAAATCTGGCCCGTAACAGCCGCTCCGACGATGAAGCCGATGATGACCACAAAACCGAAATTGGTAAGGATCGACGTGTTGTTCATAAAATATCGCAACGACAGATGTTTGAATTCTTCCGCCGTATATGCGGCCATATCAGTTTCGCTGGTGATAAGCCGCGCCACTTCTTCCGGCTTTTGGCCGGCCTTCGCCTTGGCCAGAACATAGGAGAGCATTTTGCGTTCGCTCAAGGCGTAGCTTTTAGCGCGGGTGTAGGTGGTGTACAAAATGGGCTGGGACTGGAAGGTCGGCGTCCCGCGCGCTATGCCGACGACGACGGCGCGCTTGTCGTTTAGCTCCAGTACGTCGCCGAGCTTTAATGGAAGCGGCTTGCCCTCAGGTGTTGGCGATGGGGTGGCCAACCGGCCCTTGGCGCCGGCTTCATCTACGACGACAGTGTCGGGCTGGCGCAGGTCGGCAAGGTTGCCCTGAAGTATGACGGCAGGAGCGCCGATAAGTGTGGCGTCATCGAATCCCAAGAGGTTGGCGTGGACAAGTTCCCCGTTCGCCAGACGCACGTTTATGTTCCCTTTGTAGAGCGGCACAGCCCACTCGACGCCGCTTACTCCGCGCACCCGATAGAGCTGGGTATCGAGCAATGGCTTGGCGTCGTCGATGAACTGGACTTTGGGGTCCATAACCCATATGTCCGGGAGGCTGATGTCGGAAATGAAACTGTAGGTGTGAGACAGGATGCTGATCAGGATGCCGGGCTGCTGGATCATGATGATAGAGGCCAAAGCGATGCCGGTTATGATCCCGATGTACTTGCCACGGTCGCCGAAGAGCATTTTGAGGGCTATTTTATACACTGGAGTTACTCCAATTGTGGCGCTGAATATTACCGCAAATCTTTTTGACCGACTTTCGTTGTCAAACCGGATATGAGGTAAACCGCATCGGCGCAGTCATCACGAAGGCCCTCCGGCAGCAATCGCTCGAATACCGCCTATGGAAAACCGGGATATTTGGTCAGCAAGGGCTGCAATCTGTCGGGGCTCAAGATTTTTTGGGCCGGCGAACTGCATGAACTGCCTGGAATGAATCTGAAAAATACATTGCCCGACTATATGCATCCTGCATAGCTGAACTGAGTATTCATTCACTTCTTGAGACGGATTTCCCATCTGGAGGAGTTCTCGGACTATTCCTTCCAGATACTCATCCATAGGCCGAATGGCAGTTTCCGCCACCTTACTTAAAATACCGCTCGGGTCCGCAGTTTCCTGTGCTAAGAGCTTTCCGTGCCAGGCTGGAAACCCGTCGCCAAGACCTCGCAATAGAAAAGAACGGATGAATGCTCGAAGTCGCTCCTCCGGTGTCGATTCTTCCTCAAGGCCCAAATCGTGGGGGTACTTCTCCACAGCCCACCGGTGGGAATATTCGAACACAGCTGCATACAGACCTTCCTTATCCCCAAAATGATAATTCACCGCACTAACGCTGGCGTTGGCATGCTTGCAGATCTCTCTGATTGTGGTGGCACGAAAGCCATGCCGGGCAAACACCTCTCCTGCCGCTTCGATCAACCGTTTTTTAGTTCCTTCATCCCAGAGTGGACGGACTTTCATGAATCCTCCATACCAATCCCAACAAGGGTAGGAAAACATTCGTTCATAACAAGCGTTCTAATAATTGGAACAAACGTTCTAATTTGTCAATTACTATTTTCGATAGGCACTCACAGCGCATAGCGTCCGGGAAAAGAAGATGTTGGCCTGATCCGAGTGCAGGAACTCATTGCAGGGAAATCTGGTTCGAAGGAGACAGGGGAGAGTGAACACCTCTTGGAGCCAGTGTCGCTTTCCCGAATACCTGAGAATGCATGTGAGAATCATGCCGAGAAATTGACGCTCTTTTTCACAGCATCATCTATTGTGTTCAACACCGTGTTGAGGTAACCGTCCTGCCCTCGCCCTTGAGAAACGAGACGCCAAAATCTTTGCCGTTTTCGAAGCATCACTTTACCAAATCGCCGCAAACTGGACTCTTTCGAAATTGGCAAGACAGTTCAAATCGAAGGGACAGGAAAAGTGGAATGGCGGGGATTATTCACTATGCTTACCTTATGGGACCGAGCCGAGTGACAATTTCTGAACGGAATCCGCCCCGCTCCGGGTGGACAGAGGACGGGAAAGCAGTATGCCGGGTGGTTGTGGAAAAGGAGAAGAGATGGAAGATTCGGAAAGTTTTGCGAAGATCACGGCGGAGGAACTGCATGACAAGATCAGTCATAGGGCTGATCTGATCATTATCGACACATTACCAAGGGAACTATTCGAGAAGAGGCATCTGCCAGGCGCCCAAAATGCCTGCGTCTTTCAGGTTGCCTTCCCCTCGGAAGTGGATGCCATCGTGCCCGATCGTGACCGGGAGGTTGTTCTTTACGGCTCCAGCAGTGCATCCCATGATTCTGTAACCGCCGCCGAAAAGCTTGTGCGGCTTGGGTATTCGAAGGTGTATGTTCTCAGCGGAGGGCTGGCTGCCTGGAGAGAAGCGGGGTATCCCCTGAAGGGCAATGATCCGTATTCCGTGCATGATGTGGATCGCCTCGTATTGTACGACCGCAGCTACACCGTCGATACCGAACAGAGCATTATCGAGTGGACCGGGCGCAACCCGAACTCGACACACAACGGCACACTACGTCTGTTGAGGGGCGATATCACGATACAGCAGGGCACGTTAAACGGAACTTTCGAGATCGACATGCACTCGCTCAAAAATCTGAACTTGGAGGGTAGCGAATGGCAGCCGGTGCTCATCGCTCACTTGAAATCGGATGACTTCTTCTTCGCAGAGAAGTTTCCGACAGCCCGGTTCACGATTGCTTCGGCCCGAAAAACCGGTGAATCCCTGAGTGCACCCAATTTCGAAGTGGAAGGCACACTTGAACTCCTTGGCGTGCGTAATGCCATCAAGTTTTTCGCGACTGTCAGCAATCTACCCGATGGCGCAATCACCGCCGAAGCGCATTTTGACTTTGAT
>JBEKXG010000236.1:0-7150 GCA_049512295.1 Syntrophobacteraceae bacterium | reverse complement strand
GGATAATATTTTCGCCAAGAAGAGACAGCACTTCTTCGGCTTTTTCGACGTAGAAATCGTCCGTATGTCCGGTTCCGGTGCTGAAGCAGATACAGGGCATAAGGAGTTTGCCGGCCTGCTTGACCGCTTCGGCTGCGACGACAAGGTTGGGGATGTAGTTCATAAAATCATACATCCTCCAGATGTCGACGTACCTGGAAAAAAGCCTCACCGTCATTTCGATCACGTTATCCGGGTATGGCCTGTAGCCGAATAAATATCTTCCCCGGCACAGGCCCTGGATGAGAGTGTTGGGCATGGCCTTGCGCACCAGCCTCAGCTTCTCGAACGGATTTATCTGTTTTTTCATGAGGTCCAGATGTACGGTGGCGCCGCCGACTATCTCAAAACCGAAATACCCGGTCGTGTCTCGATAGGGAGCGACCTTGAGGGTTGTCTGCGGCATGATCCGGCATTTGAAATCCGACTGCGAAACGTCCCGCTCATTATTGGTGAGAAAAACCCCCGGGGTGTGGCGCAGGAAATCAAGGATCTCTGCAGCCGGCATCTTTGGTGAAACTCTCTCGCGCTCAGACATCTTCTGAAACTCCATCATCTCTAATTGCAGCCGCAAATCATATCAAAAGCGAACCCCCTTAGCCTTCCGCATAGGGGTTATATCCGTAGGCATTTATTTCGGCCACCAGGCTGGCCAGTTTGCCCATCGGCGGGACTTGCTCCTGATAGTCTAAAAGTTGCGGATGTGTTTCTATATACGAGGTGTCGAAATTCTGTTTGATGAAATCAGGGTCCTTCACGATTTGCTTGTAATAGGGGATCGTGGTCTTTACGCCCGCGATAAGAAAGCCATTGAGCGATCTGCGGAGCCGGTCGACGGCTTCGCTCCATGTAAAGCCGTAAACGGTAAGTTTGCATAGCATCGAGTCATAGAAGCGGGGAATTTCGTAGCCCTGATAGACGGCGCCGTCAATACGCACGCCGTGGCCGCCCACCGACTGGTAAATCTCGATCAGCCCGGGATCAGGCATGAAGTTGTTCCTGGGGTCCTCCGCCGTTATTCTCAACTCGATCGAGGTCCCCCTGAAGAGTATGTCTTTCTGGGATACGGAAAGGGGTTGGCCCGCGGCGACCATAAGCTGCTCGCGGACGATATCTATTCCCGTTATCATCTCAGTGACCGTGTGCTCTACCTGGATCCTGGTGTTGACCTCGAGGAAATAGTAGTTGTCGTCCCGGTCGAGCAGAAATTCGACCGTCCCGGCGCTGAGATAATTGGAGGCGCGGGCGGCCCGCACGGCCGTATCGCAGATTTTGTTGGAAATATCTTCCGGCAGAGATGCCGGGGCGATTTCGATCATCTTCTGGTGCCGCCTCTGGATCGAACAGTTTCTGGTCCCCAGGTGAATGACGTTGCCATGCCCGTCGGCCAGAATCTGAACTTCGATGTGACGAGGGTTGGCAAGGCCTTTTTCCAGGTAGACTTCATCGTTGCCGAACGCCATTCTGGCTTCCGAACGCCCAATCTCGATGAACTTGACAAGCTCGTCCATGTTTTGAGCAACTCGGATTCCGCGGCCTCCGCCACCTGCGACCGCCTTAACCATTATCGGGAAGCGGCAGCTTTCGGCGAAAGCCGTTGCGATCTCTTTTCCTTCCTCGCCCGGCGGCAGAACCTGCGTCCCGGGGATCACGGGAATTCCAGCCTCGGCCATGACCCGGCGGGCTATTACCTTGCTGCCCATATCGATTATGACCTGGGGGGGAGGTCCGACAAAAACGAGTCCGGCTTCCGTGCACTGCTTCGAAAAAGCCGGGTTTTCGGCAAGAAAACCGTAACCGGGGTGTATCGCTTCAGCCTGGCTGCTCTGCGCCGCCTGGATGACCCGCTCGATATTGAGGTAATCTCGCCGGGGACCGCTTCCGATACAAATGGCTTCATCGGCGCGCATGATGTGCATGGCCGTCTTGTCTGTCTCTTCGTAGATGGCCACAGTCTTTATTCCAAGCTCTTCGGCGGAGCGCATTATGCGAATGGCGATCTCGCCCCTGTTTGCAACCAGCAGCTTTTTGAACATCTCTTGGCTCGCTTTCAAAAAGGGTGATTCTTCCAATCCTTAGCGGACGTAGAATTTGTCGTTCTATATCACAGGGAGCAGGAAGGCTTCAAGGAGCCAGTTGTCAACCGGAAACACCCGATGAGACACCTCGCGGGGCGTGGAGTTTTTCGGAAATTTTTCGACGCAAAAAAGGTGTTTTTCGTCCGAGGATCAGAACCTGCACCGGGACCCGATCCGGGGTCCAGGGCAGGCTCCGGCAAGCAAATAATCCGGTCGATCATTTCACCGCACCCGGATTAAACCTGCGGCTAAAACCTGCTAAAAGGAATGACCAAATTATTTCCGTGGCAGGCTTCAGGCAGAAGCGAGGGGTTGCGCGGAGGCCTGCATGGCTGCCACCTCGCAGAGCCTTCAAATAACTCGACGCTTTGCTGGAACCTGCCCCGGGACCCGATCCGGGGTCTGCCAACGGGGTCCCCTGACCTCGATCCGGAAACGGAAACCCCGGGAAACCCTCTCCGGATGGAAACGAACCGGAGGCGGCTTAAAGAGGCGCCACGCCTTGGGTGGCCCGCTGTTGGATCACGCGGGCTTCACACGGTTTGCTGTCCAGGGTCCGGGAGGCTAATAGGACACGCCCACTCGTTTGGCCGCGCGGCGTGTGCGGTTCCTCCGGTGCGTGTTCTCCCTGTTCATGAGGTTGCATTTGAAGGGCTTTATTATGGCGTTGGCGTCCCACTTAGGCCTGTCAACGTCCTTGAGGAGATCCTTGATGCTTGACCAGCGCGTCGGACTATAGAACTCGCATGAATTCCCTTCATTAAAAAATTCACAATGCTGTTCGCTGACATACTTCTCGTACTTTTTGCAATATTTGATTTTCATCGGGTCCCCCTCCGGTCTTATCCGTTGCCGGCCCCCACCGGCACAGCACAATGCCCAGCCTGATACGCGCAATATAATCCACGATTTATCCAGCGCAACATGGGTTCTTGAGCTTGATTTGGAAAGGCAGAGGCAACAGAGCTGCCTGGAGCTGGAACTCGAACTGGGATAAGTCTTTTGAATTAAACCCAATATATCCCAGGTTGATCTCTTGTGAAAGAAGAAAAGTAAGTGATCGGAGAAATTTGTGCATCGCCTTTTTTGCACAAAAAAACACAAGCGGCTGGGTCGAGACCGCGCTGCGCTCCCGGGGCCATGCCCGCGATGATCTTTTCGAGACTCAACACCGCTGCATCGCTAAAAGCTCTACGCTCCGCGAGGTGTAGAGTTTGACCCGGGATTGCCCCGATCCGCTGCTTCCGATATCGGCCTGCTTAGCCCACTCACCCGTTCACCGGCTTTGTTTTTGCTTTACATCGAAAAGCGAAACCGGTTATAAGTTTTTTTCCCGCAGGCCAGTAGCTCTAACGGTCAGAGCATCGGACTCCAAATCCGAGGGTTGGGGGTTCGAATCCCTCCTGGCCTGCCAGGATAATCTAGCTGCAAAACGTTTCTTTTGAGTGTGTACGGAAATTCACTCGCCGGAAGACGCTTCTTGCTCCCTGACTATTTGCCGCCGCCTCCACTCGTAGATCAGTTCTTTGTCCGACTCCCACTTGCCGCCGAACTCCACCATCGGGAAGTTCAATTCTTTCGTCCACCTGAGCGGCAGAGCCCGGGGACGGCCCACGTAGGCCACGACCTCTTTTTTTCCTGACAGGCCGGCCGAATGCGTCAGGTTCCCCATTTTGAAAAACTGTCCGGAAACATTAACTTTATTTGTAGGTTATGGACCTTTGCCCGGTCTAAAACACTAAGATGGAGGACAACGAAAATGTTTAAATGCTCGAGCTGTAGCGAAGAAGACATGGAGAGCGGCCTGTCGTCGGCATGTTCGGCATGTCGCGAGAGTGAATGTATGGAATGCCTGGATGAGAATGCAATCTGCGTCCCGTGCAATTACTTCGCTCTTTAATAAAGGCCCGGTGATGAGCCGGGCCGGGGTTGCTTTTGGATTTTAATTGAGAGCACACCCTATCCGAATCACCAAAGAGAATGGATTGGATCGGGCTAATAGCAGTCTTTGCCGCCTGGATAATTTTCATGGCCGATACCTTCCATTTTCGAGGCGGGATGGTGCAGCCTTTTGTCGAGTATGACTCATTTTTGATAACCGGTGGTGTTCATTCTTGTGAGCAGCTCTCGTACAACGGTTAAATCAATGCCGCTGGTAACGAGCATTGACGCGAAATGGTGTCTCATACGAAGTCGCATTCAAGCGCTCACTGCGTTGTCTTCGTTATCGGACCCTCACTTCGTTGCGGGTCTCCGCTACACGCAGGAGTTTCAGTCAATGCGTCCAGTCCGCGCCCGATCTTTTCTGAGGGCGGCCCCTCGACGTACTGCGGTGTACGCCTGCGTCGCCTCCTCCTCGCCGCCTTGTGAATCATCTTGAATGCAACTCCGTCTCAGTATATTTCCCGATGCATTTCGATCACTTCTGGTGTAATCTGTCAGTCTCGATTCTCATTGCCTTGCATTTCAAAAGTGGAGGGGCGTCATGCTTAGAAAGTGCCAGCTTATTTCCCTGTTCTTCTGCCTTGCCGCATTTGCTCCCCAGGCCATGGTTCCGACTGAAACCCGCGCCGGTTGGGATGAAGCTAAAGCATCTTATGAAAAAGGCGATTACCTCAAGGCTTATGAAGAGTTCAAGGTCTTGGCAGAGCAAGGAAATGCCGATGCGCAATGGAATTTGGGAGTGATGTTCGCAAACGGCCAGGGCGTGCAGAAGGATTATGTTGAGGCGGTGAAATGGACCGGCAAGGCAGCGGAGCAGGGAGTTGCCGATGCGCAGTATAACCTGGGAGTCATGTACTACAACGGCACGGGAGTGCCGCAGGACTATACCGAAGCGGTGAAGTGGTTTCGCAGGGCGGCGGAGCAGGGAGTCGCCGAGGCACAATATGATCTGGGAGTCATGTACTACAACGGCACCGGAATGCCGGAGGATTTTGTACAGGCCCATGTATGCTTCAATTTGGCGGCGGCGCAAGGCAATGAGGAAGCCGTAGCGGGCAGAGACAGCGTCGCCAGGAGGATGACGGCATCCCAGATAGCCGAGGCGCAGCGTATTGCGGAGGGGTGGAAACCGAAGAGCCAAAGGTAGGCAGCGCGATTGCGGGTGACAGGCCGGCGCTTGCACTGCCTGGCCCGGGCCTGCATCCGGCACGATCCTAAAATTTTTGCCCAAGAGGAAATAAAGGTTGTCATATTCAAATTGATGGCTTATTAATCCGGGTGCCTGGCGGGGGATCAAGTGCCTTTTTTGGGGTCCCCGTTGATGTTCCTTTCGATCTCGCATCCCGAACTGATTCTCTTGCTGCAGTAAATGACAATTCGACAGACCGGCTTCCCGATACCCGCCTGACCTGACTCTGGAAAGTTTCGCCGTATCCCCGGAAAAGGAAGAGGTGCAGGTCCGGTTCAGGCTGATTGAGGACCGGAATACGAAGCCGGCGAAGTCAAAGGAATGAACGCACCCGGCATCAATAGTGATCATGGAGGCCTGGCCCTATGCTGACTCAGTATTTACCTATTCTCTATATTATGATTCTGGCCGTGCTTTTTGGCGCCGGGACCGTGTTTCTTTCACACATCCTCGGCCCCAGGCGGCCTTTTAAAGTTAAGGAAGAAGCCTACGAATGCGGCCTGCCCAGCGAGGGCGCGCAGTATGCGCAAACGCCCGTCAAGTTTTACATCATCGCCCTTCTTTTCCTTGTCTTTGACCTTGAAGCCGTATTTCTCTACCCATGGGCTGTTTACTACCAAAAGCTGGGCATGTTCGGGCTTATCGAAATGATGATTTTTCTGCTGATACTTCTGATCTGTTATGTGTACGTATGGAAAAAGGGAGCGCTGGAATGGGACTAGAAAATCAACTGGTGGGCGAAAACGTGCTGGTTACCAGCCTGACGAAGCTGGTGAACTGGGGCAGGAGCAATTCCGTATGGCCGTGTACGTTCGGCCTTGCCTGCTGCGCCCTTGAAATGATCGCCAGTACGCTGGCCAATTTCGACATCTCGCGCTTCGGCTCCGAGGTTTTCCGCCCGTCGCCCAGGCAGTCCGACCTGATCATCATTGCCGGGACCCTTAGCAAAAAAATGTCTGTGATGGTCAAACGGATATATGACCAGATGGCGGACCCCAAATGGGTGATTGCAATGGGGGCATGCGCCTCATGCGGCGGGATATTCAAGAGCTATGCCGTGGTCCAGGGCGTTGACCAGATCATCCCGGTCGATGTCTACATCCCCGGATGCCCGCCCCGCCCGGAAGCCGTACTGGCCGGCCTGATGAAAATACAGGAAAAAATCAGGACCGAAAAAATGGACCAGCGCCCCGACTTCAAATCCGGCATGCTGCAATAATCTACAGGGAAATACTCATGGAGCTTAACACCCTGGTTGATACGATCTGCGAAAAATATCCCGGTTCAATCTTAAAGCGGACAGACCATCACGGTATCCACGAAATTACCGTTGCCGCTGAGTCTTTCCTTGAAGTGATGAAAACCCTGCATGGGGACAAGAAACCGGGCTTCGATATGTTAACCGATATTGTGGGCATCGACCGCACGCCGAGAGCGCCGCGTTTCGATCTGCTCTACCTGCTGTTATCCTTGAAGGATTTTATACGCCTTAGCATCAGGTTGGAGACCGGCGAGGGGCAGGATGTCCCCAGTGTGAGCGGCATCTGGCATTCCGCCAATTGGGGTGAGAGGGAAGTGTTCGATCTTTTGGGGATAGATTTTTCAAATCACCCCGACCTGCGGCGGATTCTCACCTGGGAAAACTTTGAGGGACACCCTCTTAGGAAGGATTTCCCGCTTGAGGGCAAAGATTTCAGCAAGCCCTTCGATCCGAGAACAATCGCAGATTACTGCTAATTGGAATGACACAACAAAATAGCCGGGCATAGCAAATTATGACTGAACGCAAAACCATGACCCTGAACATGGGCCCCCATCATCCGGCCACCCACGGTGTGCTCCGGGTGATACTGGAACTTGACGGGGAAACCATCGTAAATGCCAGGCCCGTTATCGGGTA
>JBEKXG010000235.1:0-7153 GCA_049512295.1 Syntrophobacteraceae bacterium | reverse complement strand
CTCATAAAGCAGGACCCGTCACGCAAGGTGGGCGTGAAGGTATGTCGCAAGCGTGCCGGATGGGAAAATGACTATTTACTGTATCTATTCAGACTTTAGGAAAATTTCGTGCAATTGCCCTGGGTAATTTGGCGTATTCACCTGTTTTTAAGAGTGCAAGGGCGGCTGTCGCTTCTCTTCGCCGCTGTTGCTGAGGCGGGCCTTGAGCGCCGGGGCGAATCGGAAACTCCTCGCGAAATCGTCAAATAACTCGACGCCCTGCGAGGTCTGCCCCGGACTCGATCCGGGGGCGGAAAACCTGAAAAATCCTTTCCGAATGAAAACCAGCTAGAACTTCTTGGTCGCCTGGTCGACCACGTCTTCCGAAACTTCCTCGAATATCTTCTTCCATGCGTTTCGCGTAAATGTGCGGAAGCCATACCCGATAGTGTGCTTCGATTCGATTGTCGCTATCGGTCTGCCGCCCCGGCTGAGTTCGACTCTGACCGCCAGGACAGTGTTCCCAACGTATGGCAGGCAGCGCTCGGCCACGGACCCCTTCTGGAAATACACGACGTGGCCTTCCATGATGAATGGTTCACCCTCGAGCTGCGGAGCCCAGAGCATTCCCCGCTTTTTGAGCGAATCCTCAAGCCCGTTCCACAGAAGGCCGATTATGTCCACGTCATGGACCTTGTGCGTATCGTTGGATACATCGGCCACTCTCACCTTGTAGGGCGAATTGACAACCGGCTTGGGCTTATATGCGTCGCCCGGGGTTTGGATATCCCCCTTTCCTCCCTTGTGACATGCGAACATGAACAATGCTATGGCAACAAGCGCAAGAAGACGGATTTTTCTGTCCATAGATGTACCTTTCTGCACCACAATTTCGGGCGAATTTATATGAAAAGATCGCAATGAGCAAATTATTATCTAAAAGAAAGCCCCCGCCTTTTCACTCAAAATCGAATACTGCCAGAGGGCGGTGAGATGAGCAAGAGCTTATTGGACTCAGATTTGCCGTTTTCCGGTATTTTTGTCCGCCGGTACTATAATTGAATTCGCAGCAATATTATGTTATTGAACATGCCCGCTTTTCGGGGAATTCATCCTCGGGAAGCGGAAAATCACTCGCAGAGGCGCCCATCACCGGCCACCGACAGGAGTATTTTTAAGATGGAACCCGTAATCACCCGATTTCCCCCAAGCCCTACCGGACACCTCCACATCGGAGGGGCGCGCACCGCCCTGTTCAACTGGCTCTTTGCACGCAACCGGGGCGGCAAATTCATCCTCAGGATCGAAGACACCGACGTGGAACGTTCGACCGATGAATCCGTAAAGGCCATACTTGACGCTATGGAATGGCTGGAGCTTACCTGGGACGAAGGCCCGTATTTCCAGACCCAAAGGCTGGATGTCTATCGCGAATACGCGCAAAAACTGGTGGATTCGGGGCACGCCTATTGGTGCGAATGTGCTGCCGAGGAGCTTGAGAACCGGCGAAAAGCTGCAATGGCCGAAGGGCGCAAGCCAAAGTATGATGGGACCTGCCGCCAGAAAGGCCTCGGGCCGGGCCCGAACAGGGTGCTCAGGTTCCGGACCTTTGACAGCGGTTCGACTGTCTTAAGAGACATCATAAAAGGCCCCATCACGTTTGAGAACTCCGAGCTCGACGACCTCGTGATCCTGAAGAGCGACGGCATTGCCACCTACAACTTCGCCGTGGTCGTGGACGATATCTCCATGAACGTCACGCACGTGATCCGCGGAGACGATCATGTGAACAACACACCCCGGCAGATTCTGATCTACCGGGCGCTGGGCGCAAAACTGCCCGAATTCGGCCACGTGCCGATGATCCATGGCGAGGACCGCTCACCTCTGTCAAAGCGCCACGGGGCGACTTCGGTCATGGAGTACAAGAATATGGGATTCCTTCCGGATGCCCTGCTGAACTGTCTGGTGAGGCTAGGCTGGTCGTACGGCGACCAGGAGATTTTCTCCCGCTCCGAGCTCATAGAAAAGTTCACCCTTGAAAATGTCGGGAAATCTCCAAGCATCTTCACGATGGAGAAGCTGCTGTGGCTGAACGCCCACTATATAAAGGAAAAACGCCCCGAAGAACTCGTTCCGGTCTTGAGGCCCTTTCTGGCCCTGCGAAATTATCCGGACAAGCCAAATGGCTATGTTGCCGGGGCAGTTCGCACGCTTCAGGCCCGCTCGCGCACGCTGGTCGAAATGGCCGATGCCGTGCGGTTGTATATGGTGAATGAAATTGAGTTCGATCCCGATGCCGCCGGGAAGTTTTTGACGTCCGAGATGCGGGAGGCTTTTGCTCGGCTTATTTCTGAATTGTCCGGCCTCGAAGTCTTTGACGAGAGGAGTCTCGAACCCGTTTTCAGGAAAATTGCGGCAGATTTGGGAATGAAACTGGGCAAGATAGCTCAGCCGGTCAGAGTGGCCCTGACGGGGGCAACGATAAGCCCCGGCCTTTTCGAGATAATAGACGTGCTGGGAAAAGAAACCGTACTCAAGCGCCTTCGAAAGGGTCTGGAGTATATCAGACGCCCCGCGAACACCGACCGCGATTGATAGACACGCATGGCGGGACGCCTTACGCGCTGCGCGTATTACGCATATTGAGGGGCGCCAAAGCGGAGCACTTCGGATTTTGAAGTGCGTAGCTTTCCGCGAAGCGGGCTTTTGCGTCCGTTAAACTCATCGCTTTTTGAAGTTGATGAAGCGCTAGGATGATCAATAAAGACTGTGGGCACTGTTCTTTGACAACGGAACAAGGCGGTGCCACCTGCCAAGGTGGCATGGCCCTTGTGCGAGCGGGAAGGAAAGGCCCTCGATCGCGGTCTATCCCGCCCATTTGCCGGAAGATTCCGAACGGCTGCCGTCCGGGCTAGGTCCCATACAGCCCCAGATCGTCCGGCTGATAGGAATCCAGTTCCATCTTGGATTTATCCATCGTCTCGACTACCGAGTAAACTTCCTTCCCCTCCTTTTCGCGGCCCGCTGATGATTCCATGATGACCACCGCCAGATACCTGGCCTGGACCGCGAGCAGTTTATCCTTTACGGCCAGTTTCTTTGCCTCCAGGATGGTGCACTTGTCCACAAGATGGTGGTAGTCATACAGGGTCTTCTCCCATGAAGTCTTCCATTTCCGGCCCCACTCCGAGAGCCGGGACTGAATGTCGGCCTCTATCTCCGTCTCATTATCCGGGTCTTTCAGGGGGGGATACTCCAGCAGAATCTGTTCGAATTCATTCCAGCCGGGCCTACCGCGGAATTCTTTAATTTCCTGGAGCGTCGAACCCAGTTGGGCATAAAAGACCGACGATTGTTCGTTCACCGCGTCAAGCGCCCTGTTTGCTTCCATCAGTTTGATTTCAGCTTCGGGAGGGCGGGGAGCAATATTGCCCCTGCCCGACAGGCCGGCGCACCCCGAAAGCGCCGCAATGAAAAGAATACATGCCATAATATGGCCAAAAGTTTTGCTGAACATGTTTTCACTCGCCTTTGAGAAGAGAATTTTTCCGGTTCGGGCAGGCAGAAACGGAAACCACGTAGAACTCTACCTTCATATATACTGTGTCAGTAAATGGAAAATACATCCTGGACCCGATTTTCAAAAGGGAAAAATCTGTTAATTTTTAATCATAAGGCTGTCCCTCCTTCAAAGATTTGGTTTTTTAAGCCCCTTAATCATTAGCCCCGGAAAGCCAGGAACCCCCGCTCCTGGCTTTCTCCTCTTTTGCCCCTGTCATATTTTTCAAATTGTGCGATGCTCAGAATTCAGCTTGCAAAACAGTTCCTTACCACGAAAAGGAAAATACCTCTTCGGCATGCGCTTCACTTTCCGGATGGTTATCTTCTTTTTAACTTTTGATTTTGATAAGGAGAAAAAGGATGCCGGAGATATTGGAATATGTGCGTGAGAAACTGGATTGGGCGGCAGGCCGAATTCTGGAGCTTCTCACAGGATCAAGCGGATACAGGGTGCAAGAAGTGAAAGCACGGGTTCCGGACGTTCGCAAAGTTGCTGACTCTCGCCAGGCTCAGCGCCTTCCACCTTCCGGTCTTCCCTGTGATCGATATTAAACCTGCCTGCGCAGGATTGTTGCGGATAAAACTACCGGACCGGCAATGCGACGGGCTCAATCAAATCCCCAAGAATGCCTGCTTTACCTGCTGGTTTTCGAGAAGATCGCTGCCTTTTCCCTCAAGGACGATCCTGCCGTTTTCGAGGACATAGGCCCGGTCGCAAATTGCCAGAGTCTGTTTGACGTTTTGCTCCACCATGAGGATCGTGATACCCTGGTCGCGTATCTTGAGGGCCAGCCGAAAGATTTCCCGGGTGAGCAGGGGCGACAGGCCCAGCGAGGGCTCGTCGAACATTATCATTTTCGGCCTTGACATGAGCCCCCGGGCGATTGCACACATCTGCTGCTCGCCGCCCGACAGTGTTCCGGCCAACTGTTTCCTGCGTTCCTTAAGGCGGGGAAAAAGCTCCATGACCCATTCCAGTGTCTCTTGACGCTTCGCTTTGGCTTGCGGTGTCAGAGACCCGAGTTCCATATTTTCCAGGACGCTCATCTCGGGGAAAAGCTGCCGCGCTTCCGGGACATGCGCTATCCCGTGTTCTACGATCTTGTATGGCTGGACCAGATCGAGTTGCCGGTCGTGAAACCATATCCGTCCCTTGCTGACCGGAACGACGCTGGAGATCGCTCTCATTATGGTACTCTTGCCGGCGCCGTTGGCGCCGACAAGCACCACGAATTCATCCTCGGCCACATGGAAAGACACATCCCAGAGCACCTGGATGTCCCCGTAACCTGCGTCAACATGCTCAACCCGCAGCATGGCTATTCCTTTCCGAGGTACGCTTCGATGACGGCCTCGTTGTTGGCGACCTCGCAGGGGCCCCCCCTGGCTATTTCCTGGCCATAGTTGATGCAGAGTATGCGGTCACAAATCTTCATGATTACCTGCATGATGTGCTCGACGATGATGATCGTAATTCCCGAATTCCTGATCTTGCGGATGAGTTGCACGCCATCTGCCTGTTCATGCGGCGTCAGACCGGCCATCGTTTCGTCCAGCAAAAGGAGCTTAGGTTCGGTGGCCAACGCCCGCGCGATTTCCATTCGTTTTCGGTCCCCGATGGTGAGGCCCTTAGCAGGAAAGTCCAGCTTTTTCCCCATTTCGCAAAAATGGAGGACTTCAACAGCCCTGTCTCTGGCCACAGTGGCGTTAGAGGTCCTGCAAAAGGCGGAAGTCATAACGTTTTCCAGCACCGTCATGCTGCGAAGGGGTTTCACTATCTGAAAAGTCCTGCCGATTCCCTTCCTGCAAACTTTCCAGGTGGGCAAACCATTGATTTCCCTGCCCATGAAGTGAATCGTCCCCGAAGTTATCGGATGGTAAGCCGTAACCAGGTTGAAAACGGTCGTTTTTCCGGAGCCGTTCGGACCAATAAGGCCGTATATTTCACCTTCCTCAACGTTGAAATTGAGGTCATTTACGGCGACCAGGCCTCCAAAAGCCTTGGTCAGGTGTTTGGTCTCAAAAAAGTGCATATCTCAAGTCCCACTTGTAACGGAAGCTATGGATTTTTGCCTGTGCCATAATTTTTGGATTTTTGGCAAATCTCCTACCACTCCATTCGCCATGAAGCGGATAGCCAGGATAACGAGCAACCCGAACGCGAGCGCGTGAGTGTTGCTGACCCACTTGGGGGCGTATCCGAAAAAGGAGCTCCTGAAAAGTTCCTGGAGCAGCACCATTATGAAGGCGCCCACAGGCGGACCCAAGATAGTTCCGGCTCCCCCGATGATAGCGACGAGGATTGCCATGATCGAGATGAAATAAAGAGAGAATACGACCTCCGGATCGATGAAACCCATGTAGTTCATGTAAAAGGCGCCGGCAAGACCTGTGAAAAAGGAGCTTACCATCAGCGACAGGCTCTTGTACCGGAAAGAGCTGATCCCCAAGGCCTCGGCAGCGTCCTGGTCCTCGCGTATCGCCACGAAATAAAAGCCCCATTTGGATTTCATGATCCGGCTTATCGTAAACACGCACAGGGCTGCAAGTCCCAACGCCAGAAAATAGTAGGGTATCTTGGAGCGGAAGGTCGTAATAATCAGGATTCCCTGCATCCCTTCCGTGAAATCTCTCCAGTAAATCGCCACCAGGCGGAAAACTTCCGCAATGGCAAGGGTCGCCAGGTTAAAATAGGAACCGCGCAACCGGAAACATATCGATCCGAGAAAGAGTCCCGCCAGCATGGCCATAGGGCCACCCAAAACCATTCCCCACCATGCGGAGATTCCCAGCTTAGTTGTACAGATGCCGGCCGAATAAGCGCCCACCCCGAAGAAGATCGCATGTCCGAAAGAAATCTGCCCCGTATATCCAGCGAGAAGGTTCCAACTGGAGCCGATTACCACCCACATCAGGGCGATTATGAAAACGTGGCGGTAATAATCCGAACCCACCGCGAACGGAAAGAGCACAAGGAACGCGAGGAGCCCCAGCGGGATTAATGTCTGCCGGTGTTTCATGTTCTTCCCCCGTCAAACCCTCGTAAGCGTCTTCAGTCCGCCCGGAAGAAATACGAGCACGATAACAAAAATGACCATGCCGACGGCGTCTTTGAGGGCCATCGAAATGTAGGTGGCGCCAAGAGATTCGGCCACGCCAAGGACCAGTCCGCCGACGATTGCGCCTACCGTGCTGCCCAGTCCACCCAGGACGGTTATTATGAATGCCTTCAGCGTGAACGGCGCGCCCACGTCGGGAAAAAGATAGTAGATAGGCAGAAGCAGCGTCCCGCCTGCTGCGGCCATAGCTGCGCCGAGTCCATAAGTGAGTTGGGTGATCCATTCGGCGTTGATGCCCAGGATCAGGGCAGCGTCCTTATTCTGTGCCGTGGCGCGAACGGATTTCCCGGTATCTGTCTTCAGAAGGAAAAAGAAAAGGCCCGCCGTAATCAGCACGGCCAGTCCGAAGGCCACCAGCATGGGAACATTCCATGAAATGGAGCCGATCATGAAAGTGGCCGAACTGTAAGAAGTCTTGACAGATTTATAATCGGAATGAAATATGAAACGTATCGTCTCGGTCAGCACCATTCCGACGCCGACGGTCATCA
>JBEKXG010000234.1:0-7173 GCA_049512295.1 Syntrophobacteraceae bacterium | reverse complement strand
GGAGCGGCCGAGTCGCCGATATTTTCGCAAACCCAGTCTTTGTCCACACCTGCGTAAACCCGCCAGACATCGCCATCTGCCCCTCTTGAGTTCCCCCGACTCGCTCCTTTTCCGCAACGGTACAAATTGAGCGGGACAAGTTTTTTCCCCTAAGTGCCAAGGCGAGGCAGGCGGGAAGACCTCTTCGGGCCTTGCCTTTTTATCCTGCCGTTTTGAGTCCCTCGAGCGATAAAACCCTAAAAGATTCCCTCTCACTGCTTTTCCGGCGCCGGAACGGATTGCCCGGGAGAAGTCCTTTCCACTACCAAATCCATCGCCTTGTAATAATCCTTCTGGACTTTCAGGTTCGATACCCTGCAATACCTCTGGGTCGTGGCAACCCTGCTGTGTCCGAGAAGATCTTGAATAACGGTCAGATCGGCGCCGGCATTGAGGAGCTGGGTTGCCATGGTATGCCGCAGTTCATGGCAGGACACTCTCAAGCCAGCTTTTCTGGCATACTGTTCCAGTCTTTTCTGGATACCGCGAACCGAGATCGGCTTGCCCTTGAGAGCCCCTTTGTCCACCAGGAAAAGAGCTTTTGACCTGACAGTCTGCCTTATCCGAAGGTAGTCCACAATGGCGCTGTGGGCATCCGTGCTAACGTAGACCATCCGGCCTTTGGCCCCTTTTCCGCTTCTTACGATTATCGTTCCTTTTCGAAGATCCAGGTCATCGATTTTGAGGCCGGCCGTCTCTTCCACCCGGAGCCCGCATCGAAGCATCAGGTAGAAGATGGCCCTGTCTCTTACATTGTCTATGACCTTGAAGAGCTTACCCACCTCCTCGTCCTGAAGAAACCGTGGCAGCGGTTTTGGAAGCCGAAGCAGATAGCCGCTTTTTACAGGGTTCTCGATCTCGACATCCTCTTCCTCTTTTAGGTACTTGTAAAAGGACCGGATGCTGTCAAGGTAGCAGTTGATCGTTTTTGGATGCAACCTCCGGTCGAGAAGAGTGTCGATAAAGGAGAGGATCTTCCTCCGGTCGACCTTTGCAATGGGGCAATCAACCCAGAGCACGAACTGCTTAAGAGTGCTCAGGTAGTCCCTGACGGTGAACCGGGAGTAATTCTTCCTTTTGAGCGAACGCCTAAAGCCTATGATCGAATCGGTAATTCCCATGGATCTCTCCCTTCTCGATCAAAGCCATCGCCCTGAAGTACTCCTGTTCCCTGGTCTTGTCCGTCAGCCTGGCATACCTCCTGGTAACTTCAACGCTCGTGTGACCGAGCAGGGGTTGTAAGCACTCCAGCCTCATTCCGGCGTTCAGGAGCTCGCTGGCGAATGTATGCCGGAGGCAGTGGAGCGTGTAGCCTTTGTGAAGGAGGCCTGCTTTTTTCAAACATCTCACAAACATCAACCGTGCAGCAGCATAGGTGATACTCTCGTATTTCTTTCCGTAAGCGAGTACATCCTCTCTCGGATCTTTTTTCTTCAGCCAAGCGACCAGGGCCTCTTTTGCATCCGCACTGAAATAAACAACCCTCCCCACCCCAGTCTTCCTGGCTTCATGGATGAATACCTTTTGTTCCTTAACATCGATGTCCTGCACCCTGAGGCTCAAAAGCTCGCCTATCCTCATCCCTGTTCGCAGGAGCATAAGCACCAGGGCTCGATTCCGCGTATTCTCAATCACTGAAAGAAGTGCTCTCACATCCTCTGGAGCAATCGCCTTAGGCAGGGCATCGGGGACCTTCACCGAAATGCTTTTTGACAAAACCTCATGGCGCACCACTCCATCTTCGATTAAATACCGGAGGAACGCCTTCACCGAGCCAAGACGCCCCCTTATGGAAACTGGCTTCATTCCCCGGTCCTGTTCGTGCTCAATGAAGACGGCAATATCTTTCCTGCTTACCGCCTCCATGCAAGTGATCCCGTTCGCTTTCAGAAATTCCAGGAAGAATCTTATGGAGGTGTAGTTCAGTTCCAAGGTATTGGGGCGACGGTTTCGGCTGTACAGATGAAAGAGGTATTGCTCGGCGTACTCGATTCCAGGAAGGGCCAGTTCCTTGAGTCTTGATGAAAGTTTTTCGAATACCTCCTTGGCGGGATTTCGAGTTTGCCGAAACGGAAAAACCATCTTAGCAGGGCTCGGTCGAAATTGACGCGACTCTACCTCTTCTGAAAAAAACTGCTGGGCCATGTTCTGCCTCCTTTCTGTTTTTCACCAGAAATAACAGGCAGATAATGCCCCAGACCGCTCTGGAGTCAATCATCGATTTTGTTACGTACAGGAGGAGAGTTATCGTGACGTTTTCACGATGAATGCTCTGCACGATGGATATTCCATGATGGAGACTTCGCTAAGTATTATGACATTTTTTGAATGGGGGCTATCTCGCTACTCCTACTTTCACCAAACTTCCACTTCATCCATCAAGGTGCGTCTGCAATGAAAGGAGCACACCGTGTTCCATCCACATTTTTTAGACCTATTTTTTGGCAGTCCGCACTCCATGGGCGACACCATGCAACTCGTTTCCGCCTTCAAGATCGAGCAGGACATTCAGGAGGCATGGAGAGAAGAGAGGGAACTCGAAGATGCTCGTGAAAAGGAAGATACGAGCAAGCCCGTCGACTACAATAAGAAACCTGATGGGCCGTATAAGTAAGGGGTGTATAGAGGCTAGTAAGGGAATACGTCTGGCGGCTTTATGATGGTAGTGGGACCATGATTACGTCTTTTCCGGTTTTGCGATGGTGGGGCTACCCGATGCCACCTGCGGGCAAAGGCCAGGTTCACCAATCCCAGAACATGTCAGATTCAATCTTATCGACAAATATCAAGTGATCCTTCAAACTCCTAGCGTATCCATCTAATCCGGGAAACAGAGATGCAGAAGTGATATTCATATTGCGTAAATCCCAAAGAATGTCCTGCTGGCTTTTGAGCGGTATAACCAACTTAATAATGTTATACTTATTAAGAGTCGATATATTTTCAATAGCTTCAGGCTCTATGGTGCATAGATTAAGGCTTTTGCATAAAATAGCGTGAAAATTACTCACTATATCTGAAGGCAGTAGAAAAATACCTTGCTGGATTGCCATTCGTTCAGTAAATCTATATGGTTTTACTGGCATAACAAAATGCGTTGTTACGCCTTCATTCCTTATGCATTTCGCTGCTATATTTCTGCCATCATATGTGTTAATATCTCTCTCAGCATTAATAGCAGATATACCTAATGCACCATTCTTTTTATTTCTAAATGAAGCAATTAAATTGCGCTTTAATGTATGTTTATTTAGACACCATACGCATGCATCGGTAAATGCGGATTCAATGGCGAAATATATAGCCATATAAAATGAATATGTAAAGTCTAAAAGGCGCGTAATTCCACCATGGTGTTGTAGTATTGATACCCAGTCAACCACTTCGTTGTCTTTGGGAGGATGTCGCAGGAAATGGTGAGCAGTGCGTTTAAAGTCATCTAATATTTTGCGTTTTATTTGAGGCAAAAGGTCGTTGGCTACTTTATAGTCTTCAGCAGCTCGTTGCAAACTAGTGCTAAGTTCCCATGTAGCATCACCTTGGCCCCGGAAAATCCATTGTGATGGCAATTGAGAGAGTGCTAAAGTAAAATGTTGAGCCTCTTTCCATTTGTCAATAGTAATTGTACCAAACACAGTATCAATCCATTCGTTTATGAGGTCATCGGTACATTCAAGAATTATTTGATAAGGCAAACTGGACAGTTACTGTTAGACAAGCTGGGACATGCCCTAATCTTTGCCTTTCGGCTTCCATTCTCTCGCTAGACGCTACGCCTCGGCAATCTGGGCTGGTGTCATTCTCTCGGCCAGTTTGTCGCTGGACTTTTGCGCACCCAAAACGCCTTGTGCTGCCGATAGCTTAAGCCACATGTAAGCTTGCACAAAGTCCTGGGAAGCTCTTTCACCCCGCCAGTACATCACTCCCAGATTATATTGCGCCTGAGCAATTCCCTGCTCCGCCGCTTTGCGAAACCACTTTATCGCCTCAGCATAGTCCTTCGGCACGCCTAGACCGTCAAGGTACATCAATCCCAGATTTAATTGTGCTCCAGCATCTCCTTGGTCCGCAGCCTTGCGGAACCACTTTACCGCCTCGGCATGAAACCAAAGGGGCCACACCTACACTTTTGACACACGGAGGCCAATAGTACGCATTACATACTCTCCTAGTTTCGATGCCCCCGTTGTGTCCAGGGAGTAGGGGGTCATTGCTTTCCTCATAAGCCATTACCGGTGTGGATTTCACGCCGGAATGGCGCTACGTGTTTCAATCATGGAAGAGCCCACAGGCAAAGTCAATTTGAAAATACCCGATTTGAAACGATTTGAATTTACCCGATTTGAATTTGAAGATGACCGTGAAATCAGCGTTTGCGTGCTCCGCTGGATGCATCCGAAACGATGAACTCTCTTAGGCCGGAAATCTTGACCGGTGCCGAGCCGGTCAAATGCGTCGAGACGCCGCCCTCTAAATTCGTCTGTTACCGATGCAAGACGCGCTCGGGCTAGGACACCAAGGCCGGGATAATGCGGGTGTGCTCCTCAGGATGTAAAGAGAGTAAGTCTTTGGCTAAGATGTGAACATCTCTTGTAAAATTGCCAGGGCACGGCCGAGTGTGGATGAGGAAAGCCTTCCAAGTCGCCGTATCAATCGCTCGCGATCAACGGTGCGAATCTGATCCAGGACTATGTGGCCTGAACGGCCTTGGAACTTGCAGGGCACACGAAAAGGGTAGGAATGCCCCCCGGTCGTGAGAGGCGCCACGATGAATGTCCGTAAATTCGTATTTAGTTCATCCGGCGAGACGATAGCGCAAGGGCGCGTCTTCTGGATCTCATCCCCACGAGTCGGGTCCAGACTGACCAGGAAAACATCACCTCTTCCAATCTGTCCAGCCACTACCATTCCCATTCCTTTTCATCAAAATGAGTAGCAACAGGCGGATCCAGTAATGAATCCTCATCGCGTTCATGCATCTCTTTGGCAGCCTGAGCCCACCCCGCCCGTGGCGTGGAGGCACGCTCAATAACTATGGCGCCATCTCTGACATGCAGCTCGACCTCGTTTTCCAGGCCGGCTTGAGCGATGAGCGGCTTTGGCAGACGGATGCCACGAGAATTTCCAATACGGACCAAACGGGTCTTCATTAGATCATCCACTCCATAAAATGTAATTACATTATAAGCACGTATTTGGAGCCTTGTCAATGACATACAGCTCATGGGCATATAACACTTGAGGCCGTAGTGCCGCCTGCATAACCGGTGTGTGAGCGAAGATAATGAAGTTCCCCACCGCCGGTGCGGGGTATTTAATCAACCGTTAACCTGGGGCCAAGCTAACGGGTTTAACCGGTTAACCGGGGGTCCGGTTAACGTGGTTAACCGGGGGTCGGGCCTAATGGCGTTAACTTAAGAGATAAGTGTTGCCCCTGCTGTCTTTGCGGGTTTCCGGTTGTAGTGGCAACGGCGATGCTTTTTTGAATTTAGGCTTTCGTCCTCGGCGTCGCTTCTCCAGCCCTCGACTCTTTCTTCGATACTCCTGCCGGTCTCTTGGAAATTGGCGGCTTGGTTTAGAATCCACCTGATGTCGTGCACAGCATTGCGCAAATTCCGCCCAGATGGAAGGCCATAGGTCAATCTCACCGGCGGACATTAAGAGCTTCAAGAACAGGCGTGTCTCGGTTAGGGCGCGTGCAAAGCTGATCTGAGCAGCGGTGGATACAGCGCGGGGCGCAGGTTATGATTCAAGCGCGTCGGGCGCAAGCTTCCAAATTTTACCATCCTTTATGGCCAATCCTTTCTTTTCGAGTTTAGGCGCCAACCGGCGGATTCGGCTTTCGTTAAGTCCTTTCTTCTTCGCAAGGCTCTGTGGGGTTTCAGTGAAACGCATTCTGGCTATATAATAGTCGTAATACTTTGAGAGATAGCGGTCTTCCATGGCCTCTGCGAGGACGTCTAATTTCCTTCCGTTGACCAATATCTCTCGGTAGCCTGAATGTAAAGCGTGAATGAGGATAGCGCGAAGCGTTTCTATCCCATTCAGTTGCTCATCGCCGTCAAAACCTTCACCAGTCACATGTTGGTATGCATTGGAACTATCTGTCCAGATTCTGTACTCCTTTAGCGCCATCGAGGACTCCCTGTGAATGATATGGTGTTCTATTGAGTCTTGAATCCACATTAGCGCAGCATAGCTGTATTGCAAGGTGAAATTACAAAGATGACTTCAGGTGAGCGAGATCGATCCCCCTGCCCTTCAAGTGCCTCTATATGCAGCCGCTAGACTGGTTGTGGAGAAGGCAGGCAAGCTGGTCGAGGTGGATTGAGAACCTGTCATCCCCGTCCGAAGCAGTCTCCAAATAAAATTCAACATACGATTTGGTCGGGTTAAGGTTTTGAGAGCCTAATAACCCAACTCGGAGGGGCTGTGTTAACTTATATTTTCCCTGGAACGCAATGTGCCTCCTTGCCAAAAATTCCGGTTCGTTTCAGAACCAGTGATCGAACAAACGCAAGGGATTGGGTGCTACACCACCAAGCGCAAGTCCGGCCGACTGAATGGCGCCACCGGACATTTCCAAACCGGCGGCTACGGAGACCTGCAATGCTGCTGTCGGCTTCCAAGAAGCCGCGTGAAAAGGTAATTTGTTGTCGACATGGATAAAAACCGGGGTTAGAAACTTGCAATGGCGCATGGTTCCCGCTTGGCCGTCCCGGGGGGGTAATGCTGTTGACTTTAAGCCGTATGGTCATGATGCCGGGCCACTGTTCGTCATTCCGGCAGCGCGTCATCCCGGCAGCGCCTTTGAGCCGGGATCCAGAGTATCTTCAAGGTCTTCTGGACCCCGGCGCCCGGCCTGGAAATCGCCGGTCCAGGCTCCGCCAGGGTGACGGTGCAGGACGCTGAACGCCTTCTAAAGTCAACAACATTGTCCAGGGGCGGGCCGCGAACTCCCGTTTTCATCCTGCACAACGGTTTTCAGGAGGGCGCATTGAAACCGGAAATATCCGACCTGCAGCGTCAGGTTCAGAAAAACTGCGATATATCGGACGCCCGGCACGCCGGGGTGTACTCGCTCTGCGGCCTTCTGCTGAGGATGCGGGACCTGTACAAATGGGAGCACCGGAT
>JBEKXG010000233.1:0-7179 GCA_049512295.1 Syntrophobacteraceae bacterium | reverse complement strand
ACCTGAGCGAGGGCCGCAAGAAACTGGACCGAGCCTACAATGCGCTTCAGAGCACAAATATCGAGCTCGAAGACCGCAGGCGCTACATGGAGATAGTGCTCAAGAATATCGCTGCCGGCGTGGTCAGCGCTGATTCCGACGGCAAAATCACCACCATGAATAATTCGGCCGAGGTCATTTTCGGGGTGAGGGCGGAGGAGGCAAAAGGCAGGCATTACACTGCCTTTCTCGACCAATCCCACATCAAGATCGTAGAATCTTTCATTTCATCCTACAGGGACGGCCGCCATGCATATCTCGAACAGCCTGCCCAGATCAAGGTGGGCGGGTCTCCCATGTCGCTTTTTATAAAGGTGTCCGTCCTGCGCGACGAGCATGATCAGTTTATGGGTATAGTCGTAGTCCTTGACGATTTCACCGAACTGGAAAAGGCTCAGCGGATGGCCGCGTGGCGCGAGGTGGCCCGCCGCATCGCCCACGAGATCAAAAACCCGTTGACCCCCATTCAGCTTTCGGCCCAAAGACTAAGGCGCAAATATCCCGAACTGGTCGAGGGCGACGGGTCCGTTTTCGACGAATGCACGCGCACCATAGTCCAGCAGGTAGATCATATGAAGAGCCTGGTAAACGAGTTCTCAAGGTTTGCCCGGCTGCCCAGGGCGAGGCTGGAGCCTTGCAGCCTTTCCGACATTGTCGAGGAGGGACTTGGCCTCTACAGGCATAACTTCAGCAGCATTTCATTCCGCCTGGACAAAGACGAAAATATGCCTGCGCTTCGGCTTGACCGGGACCAGTTCAGGCAGGTAATCATCAACCTGCTCGAAAACTCCGTGCATGCCATCGGCCAACACGAAGGAGAAATCTCGATCCGGCTCTCATACGACCCGGCCCTGAAGATCGCCCGGCTGGAGTGCGCCGACACCGGACACGGAATTGCCCCCGAAAACAGGCTCAGGGTCTTTGAACCATACTACTCGACCAAGGAAAAAGGGACCGGCTTGGGGCTTGCCATAGTCTCGAGCATTATCGCCGACCATAACGGCTTCATCCGGGTGCGCGGAAACGAGCCTCGCGGGACCGTTTTCACCGTGGAGTTGCCCGGTTAGCGGAATTTTCGTCCTGAAACACCGGATCGGACACCGGCAGTTTCCGGCAATCCGGACGGAAACTAGCGGAGAGGTATATGAAGCAGAAGATACTGATCGTCGATGATGAGGTAAGCATTCTGCAGTCCCTTAGCGGAATTTTGCAGGACGAGGGCTACTCGGTGGTCCTGGCGGACTGTGGCGAGGAGGGGCTGGAAAGGGCCAAGAAAGACCCGCCGGACCTCGTCCTGCTGGACATATGGATGCCGGGGACCGACGGCATGACTGTGCTCGATGAGATAAAAAAGCTCTCTCCGCTCATTCCCGTAATAATCATCTCCGGCCACGGCACCATAGAGACCGCAGTAAAGGCCACCCGGATGGGTGCTTTCGATTTCATAGAAAAGCCGCTCTCTATCGAGCGTGTCCTGGTTTCGATTCAAAACGCCATTGAGTTTTCCCGCCTGGAAGAAGAGAACCGCCTGCTGCGCAAAAAATCAGACCGCAGGATAATCGGTGAGAGTGCGGCCGTTTCCAGTCTTCGCGACCAGATTCGGCGCGCCGCCCCCACCAACGCAACCGTGCTCATTACCGGAGAAAACGGGACGGGCAAGGAACTGGCTGCCAGGATGATACATCTTCTCAGCCGCCGCAGCACGCGTCCGATGATAGAAGTAAATTGCGCCGCGATTCCGGAAGAGCTGATCGAAAGCGAGCTTTTCGGCCATGAGAAAGGCTCTTTCACCGGCGCCTATGAAAAGCGCAAGGGAAAATTCGACTCGGCAAACGGAGGCACGCTCTTCCTCGACGAGATTGGCGACATGAGCCACCGGACGCAGGCCAAAATCCTTCGAATCATCCAGGAGCAGGTTTTCGAGCGGGTTGGAGGGTCTCACCCGGTGGAAGTGGACGTGAGGATCGTCGCTGCAACCAATAAAGACCTCCAGAAGGAAATTGAGCTGGGCAGGTTCCGGCAGGACCTATACTACCGGCTCAACGTGATTCCGATCTTTGTCCCGCCGCTCAGGGATCGCCTGGAGGACATCCCGCTTCTGGTCGAAAATTTCGCCGATGAGATCGCCAGCGAGAGCGCGCTCGGCAAAAAAAAGATCGATCCGCGCACCTATCCCATTCTACAGGCGTACTCTTGGCCCGGAAACATTCGGGAGCTAAGGAATTTTATCGAAAGACTCATTATCATGACCACGGGCAATGTGATCGGGCCGGGTGACATGCCGGCGGATTTCAGAAACGTCCTTCAGAAAGAAAACGGCGTGACGGCCTACTTCCAGCACCCGACAATCGAAGAGGCGCGCTCATGTTTCGAGCGCGACTACCTGCTCAGAAAGCTGGAAGAAAACGGCTGGAATATCTCTCTCACCGCCGCCAGAGTGGGGCTGGAACGTACTCACCTGCACAAGAAAATGAAGGCTCTGGGGATTAAGAAAGACGAAAAGTAAAAAGTAAAAAGGCAAAAGTTAGAAAAAGCAAAAAGGCAACACAAGATAGTGCCGCATAAAGCTGTACGCGCCCTTGCCTTTTTACTTTTGCCTTACCTCGGCGGGAGGGTAAGCTCCACGTCCTCCACATCGAGCTCCACGCTTACCGACTTCTTGATTATGTCCACGCTGACGATCAGCCGGCCTCTTTTGTGGTCTATCCTGTTGAGAATACCGATACATCCGCCAAGGGGTCCTCGAACGACATGGACCCACTCGCCCTCTTTCAGATAAGTATGGCTTTTAAGCGGTTGGGTTGAATTGATCATGGTCTGAAGGTTTTCGATTTGATAGGAGGGGATTGAAAGAGGGCCTTCGGAGTTGCGCAGAAGGTTGAGCGCCCCCGGAGTCTTGACGATATTGAGGTTCGCATAGCCGTCCAAAAGGACGTGAACAAAAACGTAGCCCGGAAAGAGGGGAAGGTGGACTCTTTTCCTGCGGTCCAGCCTCTTGCTCCAGGTTTCCATCAGTGGCAGAAAACAGTTCACCTCCTTCTGCTCCAGCCTCTTCACGACTTCCTTCTCGTGGTTTACCTGCACATAGAGTGCGTACCATTCCTCGCCACGTGGCCACGGACTTGGGCGTTGCCCGGTTTCCTTCGTCACTGAGATGCTATTATCACCGCTGCTCATTTAGCCCTTCGTTTCCGCAGACCCATCCAATGCGCTCCAAGGCTTTTTGCTCTCAGTGTCCTTTGTACCATGCTCCCCGGCGCTCGATTGCTTATAAGCTTAATCAAATTCGCCGGGAAAGTCACCCCCCGTATGCGGCAAACGTTAGCGCACGCTATTGGGGCAAGGCTTTCATGTGTCGGCTTTTTACTTCCGGGCGGAAACCAGATCGTCTATTCTCCACGGAGTAACAATCCTGAGCATGCGGCTGCTCTTATCGCTGTAGACCAGGTAGCCCTTTTCCAGGCCGTGGAAGAAAAGATCGCGCGTGATAATAACGTCTTCGGTGCAATAGTTGATGAGATTTTCCCACTCTCCTTCACGGAACCACCTGACGGCCTGGAGACCGTCCCCTCCTTTCGGGCGCCCCAGTGTTCTTTCCGCAAGATGTCCCAGGCTAAGGCGAAAACCAAGCCCTTTTTGAATCTCGCCCAGGATGTCGAAAGTGGGGAGCCTCTCCAGGTTGAAAGGCGTGTAGTCCCGCAGGACCCGGTAATCGAAACGGGAGATGTTGAATCCGATAATGAGGTCAAGCCGTTTGAGGTCTCCTATGAGTTGCTCGATTTCGTGCTCCCGGTAGACCTTGAATGTATCAGCCGGAACTTCATGCAGAACGGCAACGGATACACGCATCAGGTGTGTGTTCTGCCACCCGCCCACCTCGCTCGCCAGCCTCTGGGTTTCGAGGTCGAAAAACCCTATCTTAAAGTCCCGGCAGGATCGTCCGGTTTCGACGGGAGTACAGGCGGCTTCGGGAGGCGTCTGTTCACACTCGATGCTGCTGTCCCCCAAGTCCCTCTCCCCGGAAAGATATCTCAAAAGCTCGAGCGCTGCCGCCTTGTCCAGCGGTTTGTTCCCCGAGCCGCACTTGGGCGAGTGGATGCACGCGGGGCATCCCCCCGAGCAGCCGCACGATGCGATAAGCTCCTTTGTCCTTTCGATCAGGGGCAGTATTATTTCATACCCGCGCGCGGCCAGTCCGATTCCTCCCGGATAGCCGTCGTAGACGAAAATGGCGCCCTTTTCGAGCTGAGGGTGCAACGGAATCGAAATCCCGCCTATGTCATTGCGGTCACATACGGCAAAAAGCGGAAACATGCTGATCAGCGCGTGCTCGATTGCGTGAATTCCACCCATGAAATCGAGGCCCGCCTGCCTGACTCTGGAAGCCAGGATCGGTTCGATTTCGATCCAGAAGCCGACCGTTTCGAAAGTCTGCGGCGGTAGATCGAGCGGGTTTTTCGAAAGAAGGGCGTGAGAGAAAAGCCGCCGGATCTCAAAAGCCGTTATGTTCTCGGTAACCCGCAGCCGGCCCATCCGGATGATGAAATTCCCGGCAGGCTTGGACGCAAGCCTTTCCAGTATCTCGGTTTCCTTGTCGCTGACAGCCCGCGTGAAATAAGGGACATTTGCCGGGGCAACGTGAATCACCTTTTTTTCGAGATCGAGCGATTCGACCGTGTAGGTTTCTCCCCGGTGCAGATAGATTGCCCCGGGATGGCATTCCTTGAGCGCTCGAACGCCTTCGTTTTTCCCCAGAGGCGAGGTCTGGCCGTTGCTGGCCTTGATGATCGTATATGAGGGGCCGACGGATCGTATGTCTATTAGGCGGTGAGGACGTGTGGTGACGCATATCCACTGGTCGCCCTCCAACGTCTGAAGCAGGCGCCCGGACAAAGTCAGCTCGTTTAGCGCTTTTGTGACCTTTTCTTCAAAAAAATCCTCATCCGATGAGCTTATCGGAAGTTCGGAGGCTGCGCACGGCAAATGGGACTTCAAAATTTCAGGATTGTACGGGTCTATTACCGCGTTTTCATAACTGCTCTCGAGGAACCGATCCGGGTGATTCACGATGTACTGATCGAGTGCATCCTGGTCCGGGATCAACACTATGGCCGATTCGCGCCCGCTCCTTCCAACCCGTCCTCCCCGCTGCCAGGTAGTCATGACGGTCCCCGGATATCCGGCAAGAATGCAGAGGTCCAGCCCCCCTATATCGATCCCGAGCTCCAGGGCGCTTGTGGATATGACCGCGCAAAGCGATCCGCTGGCCAGCTTCTGTTCGATTATGCGCCTCTCCTCGGGCAGAAATCCGGCCCTGTACGAGCTGACCTTATTGCGGAGCCCTCGGTCTAACTCCAGCACGCTCATGTGAATCAACTCGGTCAACTTCCTGGACTGGGTAAAAGCGATTGTCTTGAGGCCCGCTTTGGCCGCCTCGACGATAAGCCGCGCCGCTGTGCCCGCCGCGTGGCCGATCCTGCTCTCCTCCGGGCGCAGGAAAACGAAGTGCCGCTTTGCCTGGGGCGCTCCACTCACTCCACTGACAACCGCTATCTCCTCCTGGGACACTCCCGTAAGACGTCCTGCAAGCTCGCCCGGGTTTCCGATGGTTGCCGAAAGCAGGATGAATTGCGGGCTGCCCCCGTACCAGCGGCAAATCCTCCGGAGTCTCCGGAAGACCTGGGCGACGTGGCTGCCGAAAATCCCACGGTAGGTGTGCATTTCGTCAATGATCACGTACCGGAGTCTTTTCCAGAACTCCTCCCACTTATGGTGGAAAGCCAGCAGAGCGTAATGGAGCATATCCGGGTTGGTAAGAAGAACATCGGGATGGCGCTGCCGGATCCTGGCCCTCTGGTATGGGGTGGTGTCTCCATCGTAGATGCACGATGTGAAGCAGCAACCCGCTTCCGCGCCCCCGATGGCGTCAAAGAACTGCTGCAACGAGTCCAACTGGTCGCGTGCAAGCGCCTTGATGGGAAAAAGATAGAGCGCGCGCCGGCCGGGATCCTGGATCAGCGCCTCGGTAACGGCCAGGTTGTATATCAGCGATTTTCCGCTCGATGTCGGCGTGGCCACAACGGTATGCCGTCCCGACCGGATGAGTTCGAGCGCCTGGGCCTGGTGACTGTAAAGAGAGGATATTCCCAGCTTGAGCAGAGCATCTTCGATGGCTTGCGGGAGCGGAGAGGAAAGTTTCCCGAAAATCGGCGGCTGCGCTGGGAATTCGGCATGATGAGCAATTTCGAAATCCCTTAGCCGATAATTCAAAAGCCTGTGCAAAAAGCGCTGAATCACTGCAAAATCCGGCCGTAAGTTTCTGGATGCTGAATATTTGGATGACGGATCTTGAACGCCTGACCCGACCACATTAACCCAAAAAGCAAACCGGGTGCAAGACGGAAGTCGGAAGACGGAAGTCGGAGGTCGGATGAGAGAATTCCTCGCCCCGCAAGAATCCCGCGCCCTGCGAGGTTTGGCCCGGGGTGTGAAAATCGTTTTGCTTTCGCGTCTTTGCGTGACATGGGACACGGCGGAAGATTGTTTTGCGGGCAGCAAATTCCTATAGTATAAGCTAAACTTTTACCCGGTCCGAGTTGACTGTTGCGCAACTGACTGCAAAGCTGCAAAAGGAGAAAAACATGGACCTTAAGGAAGCGGTGAAAAAAATCCACTGGCTTGGCCATGATGGGATCCGCATCGACGGAAGCACGGTTGTTCTGATCGACCCCTTCCAGATTTCGGCCACCAAACCTGCTGACCTTATCCTGATCAGCCATGACCACTTCGATCATAACTCTCCCGAAGATGTGGCCAAAGTCCGGAAAAAGGATTCCGTCATAGTCACCGATGCGGCTTCAGCCAAGAAACTCAAGGGCGAGATAAAGGTGGCGGCCCCGGGCGACAGGCTGACCGTTAAAGGCGTTGAGATCGAAGTCGGGCCGGCTTACAACACCAACAAGGAATTCCATCCCAAAGACGCCGGCATGCTCTCCTTTGTTATCAAACTGGATGGCGTCCGCTATTACCACGCGGGCGACACCGATTTCATTCCGGAAATGAAGCAGCTCGACGTGGATATCGCGTTTCTGCCCGTATCCGGAACTTATGTAATGACCGCCGAGGAGGCCGTGCAGGCGG